>NZ_JAKTHX010000034.1:0-41541 GCF_027854635.1 Acinetobacter sp. AOR43_HL | reverse complement strand
CCTGTCCGTGCCGATGACCTTGGTGCTGTGCCGATTAAAGCGCTCATGCAGCGTAACCCGAATGTAGATTGGGAACAGGTCGATGATGTGATTTATGGCTGTGCCAACCAAGCCGGTGAAGATAACCGTAATGTCGGCCGTATGTCAGCTCTACTTGCAGGTTTACCGTATCAGGTGCCAGCAACCACCATTAACCGTTTGTGTGGTTCATCACTCGATGCCATTGCCATTGCTGCCCGTGCCATTAAGGCTGGTGAAGCGAACTTGGTGATTGCAGGTGGTGTAGAAAGTATGAGCCGTGCACCTTATGTGATGGGTAAGTCAGACAGTGCCTTTGGCCGTAGCCAGAAGATTGAAGACACTACCATGGGGTGGCGCTTCATTAACCCAAAACTTAAAGAATTGTATGGTGTAGACACCATGCCCCAGACTGCCGAAAACGTGGCTGAACAGTTCAACGTTAATCGTGCAGATCAGGACCAGTTTGCCTTGGTGAGCCAACAACGCACCGCAAGCGCGCAAGCCAAAGGCTTTTTTTCTAAAGAAATCGTGGCAGTTGAAATCCCTCAGCGTAAGGGTGATGCTGTTGTGATTGATACCGACGAACATCCACGTGCATCGACCACACTTGAAGGTTTAAGCAAACTTAAACCTGTTGTAAAAGCAGATGGCACAGTTACTGCGGGTAATGCTTCAGGCATTAATGATGGTGCAGCAGCTCTACTGATTGCTTCTGACGAAGCGGTTCAGGCATACAACCTAAAACCCCGCGCCAAGATTATTGCTTCAACAGCGGGGGGTATAGAACCACGCATTATGGGCTTTGCTCCAGCACCAACCATTAAAAAATTACTTAAACAAGCTAACCTGACTTTAGATCAGATGGATGTAATTGAGCTGAATGAAGCCTTTGCTGCACAGGCTTTGGCAGTGACCCGTGATTTAGGTTTGCCAGACGATAGCAACAAAGTAAATCCAAATGGTGGTGCAATTGCTTTGGGCCATCCACTTGGTGCATCAGGTGCGCGCTTAGTGACAACAGCCTTGAACCAGCTTGAACAAACAGGTGGTCGTTATGCCTTGTGTTCAATGTGTATTGGTGTGGGCCAAGGCATTGCTTTGATTATTGAGAGAGTCTAATCATGAGCCAGTTATATGCCAGCTTGTTTTATCAAAAAGACGTCACTGACATCTTTAGTGACTCATCTTTAATCAAATACATGATTCAAGTTGAAGTTGCCTTAGCTCAAGCACAGGCACAAGTTGGTGTGATTCCTCAAAATGCGGCTAATACCATTGCCCAAGTAGCTGAGCAGGCATTAGAAAAGTTTGACTTTTCAGCTTTGGCTGTAGCAACAGGCTTAGCTGGAAATATCGCAATTCCATTTGTAAAACAGCTTACGGCAATTGTTAAAGATGTTGATGAAGATGCTTCGCGTTATGTGCATTGGGGCGCAACAAGTCAGGATATTTTAGACACAGCTTGTATTTTGCAATGCCGTGATGCGTTGGACCTTGTGGAAGATCAACTTCAACAATGCTATGCGACTGCATTACAACAAGCTAAGCAATATCGCCATCAAGTCATGATTGGGCGTACATGGTTACAGCAAGCTTTACCAATTACCTTGGGGCATAAACTTGCTCGTTGGGCCTCGGCTTTTAAACGTGATTTAGAGCGTATACAAGCAATGAAGTCACGTGTACTTACTGCTCAGTTAGGTGGTGCTGTGGGTTCATTAGCTTCTTTGCAAGATCAAGGTTCGCTTGTGGTCAGTGCATTTGCTCAGCAACTGAATCTAACTGCACCGACAAGCACATGGCATGGTGAGCGTGACCGTATTGTGGAAATTGCAAGCGTGCTTGGCATGATTGTCGGGAATACGGGCAAGATGGCACGTGATTGGTCACTGATGATGCAAACTGAAATTGCAGAGTTGTTTGAGCCAAATGCGAAGGGTCGTGGTGGTTCATCAACCATGCCTCATAAGCGTAATCCAGTTGCGGCAGCATCCGTATTAGCCGCGGCGAATCGTGTACCAGCACTTATGTCTAGCATTTATCAAAGCATGGTACAGGAACATGAGCGTAGCTTAGGCGCGTGGCATGCAGAATGGTTAGCAGTTCCAGAAATCTTTCAGCTTTGTGCTGGAGCATTAACTTGTACTGGTGAAGTTTTACAAGGTTTTGAAGTGAATGCTGAACATATGCAACAGAACCTTGAGTGTACCAACGGGTTAATTATGGCAGAAGCTGTGATGATGGCACTTGCTCCAAAAATTGGACGTTTAAATGCTCATCATGTTGTTGAAGCAGCTTGTAAAACAGCCGTGGCTCAGAAGCAGCATTTATCTGAAGTTGTTAGTCAGTTAGATGAAGTAAAAGAACATTTTAGTCAAACAGAAATTTTGGAAATATTTAAAGCAGAAAACTATTTGGGCAACATTCAAGCTCAAATTGATGCTGTTCTGCAAGAAGCACAAGGAGGAGACATAAAGTGAAACAGTTTATAACCAATCGACAAGGTAAACAGCTCGCTATATATACCGACGGATTAAAAGATGCTCCAGCACTTGTGTTATCTAACTCCTTAGGAACAGATCATGGAATGTGGCAGCCGCAAGTAGATGAGCTTAAAAGTCATTTTAATGTCATTACATACGACACACGTGGTCATGGCGAAAGTGATGTGATCGCTGAATCATCTTTACAAAATTTAGGTGAAGATGTTGCTGATATTTTAGATGCCTTAAGTATTGAAAAAGCTCATTTTTGTGGCATTTCAATGGGCGGAATTACGGGGCTTTGGTTAGCTATCCATTACCCAGAGCGCTTTCTAAGCATTACTGTCGCAAATTCAGCGGCAAAAATTGGACAGGCTGAGGCGTGGTTGAGTCGCGCAGAATCAGTAGAACAAAATGGACTGGCTGAATTGGTTAAAACCACGCACACACGTTGGTTTAGCGAAAAATTCGACTATCAACATAATGTGGTTGCACAAACGACGATTCAAAGTCTGGCAAACACACCAGCACAAGGTTATGCCAATGCATGTCGTGCTTTAGCAGATGCTGATTTAAGAGATGAAATTACACAAATCCAAGTTCCAGTATTGCTCATTGCAGGAACGGCAGATCCAGTGACCACAGTAGCAGATGCTGAGTTTATGCAGAATGCTATTAAGAACAGTCAAATTGCTAAATTAGAAGCATCTCATCTTTCTAATATTGAGCAACCACAAAGATTTACACAGGAATTGACTAGGTTTATTCAGCAAATCTAATAGCTTAATAGTTTAAAAGGAATTGGCCTTAAGGAGGCAAATATGGCGTCTCAGGATTACGCTGCACCAAATAAAAGTATCGATGCTCAAGCATTGATTAATGATGCTCCACTCAGTAAGTATCAATGGATGATTGCAATCATCTGTTTCTTAATTATTTTTACTGATGGTATCGATACTGCTGCAATGGGTTTTATCGCTCCAGCTTTGGCTCAAGACTGGGGTGTTGATCGCTCTCAGTTAGGCCCAGTGATGAGTGCTGCACTTGGTGGAATGATTATTGGAGCTTTGGTTTCTGGCCCAACAGCTGACCGTTTTGGTCGAAAAATCGTTTTAGCTTTTTCGATGCTTGTGTTTGGTGGTTTTACTTTAGCATCTGCGTATGCAACCAACTTAGATAGCCTTGTCGTTTTACGCTTTTTGACAGGTATTGGTTTGGGTGCAGCTATGCCAAATGCCACTACATTATTTTCTGAATATTGTCCAACACGCATTCGTTCATTACTCGTGACCTGTATGTTCTGTGGTTACAACTTGGGTATGGCAACAGGTGGTTTTATTAGTAGCTGGCTTATCCCGACTTATGGTTGGCACAGTCTATTTTTACTTGGCGGCTGGTCACCTTTGATCTTAATGATTTTAGTGATTTTGGTTTTACCTGAGTCTTACCGCTTTTTAATTGTTAAAGGTAAGAACCCAGAGAAAGTACGCAAAATCTTAAATCATATCGCGCCAGCTCAAGTTCAAAATGCGACCGCATTCCACGTACCTGAAGAGAAAACTGAAACAGCTCAAAAGAAAAATGTCTTTGGAATTATGTTTTCTAAACCATATGCGAAAGGAACACTTTTACTTTGGTTGACCTATTTCATGGGGCTCGTGGTTGTTTACTTGCTTACAAGCTGGTTGCCAACGCTTATGCGTGAAACAGGTGCCTCAATGGAGCGTGCTGCATTTATCGGTGGATTGTTCCAGTTCGGTGGTGTGGTTAGTGCCTTATTTATTGGTTGGGCGATGGACAAATTCAACCCTAACCGAGTGATTGCTATTTTCTACTTTGCTGCAGGTCTATTTGCGATTGCTGTTGGTCAAAGCTTAGGAAACTCAACATTACTTGCAGTATTGGTGCTTTGTGCGGGTATCGCAATTAACGGTGCGCAATCTTCAATGCCTGCGTTAAGCGCTCGTTTCTATCCAACGCAGTGCCGTGCAACTGGCGTGTCTTGGATGACGGGGATTGGACGTTTCGGTGCGGTATTTGGTGCTTGGATTGGGGCTGTGTTACTCGGCAATGATTGGTCGTTTACCGCCATTCTTAGTTTATTACTAATTCCAGCGACTGCTGCGGCTGTTGCTGTATTTGTTAAATCAATTGTTGCGCATACCGATGCAACTTAATAGAGGTCTATCACAATGAATGATGAACAACGCTATAAACAAGGCATTGAGGTGCGGACTGAAGTTCTGGGCGAAAAGCATGTTGGTCGGTCTTTGCAGAACTTAAATGACTTTAACCAAGATTTTCAAAATTTTATTAGCCGTTACGCATGGGGTGAGGTGTGGTCTCGTCCAGGCCTTCCACGTCATACACGTAGTTTAGTCACTATCGCAATTTTATTGGCGCTTGGACGTGAAGATGAACTACGCATGCATTTACGTGCTTGCTTTAACAATGGCGTAACTAAAGAAGATTTAAAAGAGCTGATCTTACATAGTTCACTCTATGCAGGTTTACCTGCTGCAAATGCTGCAATGCATATGGCTGAAGAAGTCTTTAAAGAGTTGGGGATAGAGGTAAACCCAATTGCAGCGAAAGAACAGGATTAAGGAGATAAAGATGTCACAACATAGCTGGGGTGCTTACGCCCAACGTAATACAGATGACCATCCACCAGCGTATACGCCAGGTTATAAAACAAGTGTATTACGTTCGCCAAAAAATGCATTGATCTCAATTAATGAGACTTTAACTGAAGTTACTGCACCGCATTTTTCTTCAAATCTGTTTGGCCCAAAAGATAACGATTTGATTTTGAACTATGCCAAAGATGGTTTGCCAATTGGTGAGCGTGTTATTGTTCATGGCTATGTTCGTGACCAATTTGGTCGTCCTGTAAAAAATGCACTTCTAGAAGTATGGCAAGCCAATGCTTCTGGTCGTTACCGTCATCCAAACGACAAGTTTATTGGTGCAATGGATCCTAACTTTGGTGGTTGTGGTCGTACCTTAACTGATGAAAACGGTTTTTATATTTTCCGTACCATTAAACCGGGTCCGTACCCATGGCGTAACCGTATTAATGAATGGCGTCCTGCACATATTCATTTCTCTTTAATTGCTGATGGTTGGGCTCAGCGCCTAATTTCGCAGTTTTATTTTGAAGGCGATACGCTCATTGACACTTGCCCGATCTTAAAAACGATTCCTTCTGAAGATCAACGTCGTGCCTTGATTGCACTAGAAGATAAAAACAACTTTATCGAAGCAGATAGCCGTTGTTACCGTTTTGACATCACTTTACGTGGACGTCGAGCGACTTACTTCGAAAACGAATTGACTTAATCGGGAGCATGAGCATGAATAACTGGAATTTTCAGGAACTAAAAGAAACTCCATCTCAAACAGGTGGTCCTTACGTTCACATTGGTTTATTGCCACAACAAGCAAATATTGAAGTATTTGAAAACAACTTTAATAACCAGTTAGTACAAGACCAAACTAAAGGCGAGCGTATTCGTCTTGAAGGTCAAGTGTTTGACGGGCTGGGTTTACCGCTACGCGACGTGCTGATTGAAATTTGGCAGGCTGATGCGAACGGTATTTATCCAAGTCAGGCAGATACGCGTGAGCAAAAAGCTGACCCAGCATTTCAAGGTTGGGGCCGTACAGGTGCCGATTTTGAAACAGGCGTTTGGAGTTTCAATACGATTAAACCGGGCGCGACAGCAGGCCGTAAAGGTTCAACTCAAGCACCTCATATTGCATTAGTCATTTTCGCTCGCGGTATTAACTTAGGTCTTCATACACGTGTTTATTTTGAAGATGAAGCTGAAGCAAATGCTAACGACCCAATTCTAAATAGCATTGAATGGGCACCACGTCGCCAAACACTTATTGCAAAACGTTTTGAAGAAAATGGTGAAGTTGTTTACCGCTTTGATATTCGCATTCAAGGCGATGACGAAACTGTATTTTTTGATATTTAAGAAACACCTAAGGCTACACCTGATTATTCAAGGATACGTGTAGCCTTTTTAAGGATGAACGATATGAACATGAAAACATTATTAAGCCTAAGTTTGCTTGCACTCCCATTTTTTACTGCACAGGTGAATGCTGAACCTGTTGCTTTAGCTGCTCAAACACAACCTGCTAATACAGCCGTTAAAACGATTGTTCCGATTACCGCAAAAACCAAAGAACAAGCTTTGGCACAAGCTCAAGTCATTGCAAATACAGCAGATGCTGATTTGGCAGAGTTTCGTATCGATTTACTTAGTTTTGCGAGTGATACAAAACAAGTGATTGCTTTGGGTCATGAGTTGAAAAAGATTTTAGGCAATAAGCCAATGATTGCCACTATTCGTACCAAAAATGAAGGTGGCCAGCTTGAAATTAGTGATGTGGATTATGGTAAGACTTATCAGGCTTACTTAAAAAATCCATTCATGGACTGGTTAGATATTGAAATGTTCCGTGATCAGAAAGTAGTTTCAGAAATTGTTCAAAAAGCACATCAAAAGAAAGTGCTGATTGTCATGTCTAATCACGACTTCCAAAAAACACCAAGCCAAGATGAAATTGAAAAACGCTTGTTAAAACAAGACCAGATGGGTGCAGATATTCTAAAAATTGCCGTTATGCCAAAATCTAAACAAGACGTTTTCACTTTAATGAACGCAACTTTAAAAGTAAGTCAGCAAACCACTAAACCATTGTTAACGATGTCGATGGGGCAACTTGGTACGATTTCGCGTGTTGCGACTGCCAACATGGGCGGAAGTTATAGCTTTGGCATGATTGGTCAGGCTTCTGCACCGGGTCAAATTGATGTGACCAAGCTCAAACAAATTTTACAAACAGTTCAACCAACAAACCCATAAATCATAAGGATATGATGAAATGAATACATTACGTTTAACTACTCTTGCATTAGGTTTGATGGTTTCAGGCATAGCTGCGGCTCAAACTTATGTGGTTGACCGTTATCAAGACGATAGCAATAAAGGCTCTTTACGCTGGGCAATTGAACAAGCCAATGCAAACCCAAGCGAAGCTAGCGACATTTTGATTGAAGCAGTAGGTAAAGCGCCTTATGCGATTAAATTAAATAGTGCACTTCCTGAAATTAAAGCACCTGTCAAAATCATTGGTACAGAGTGGGATAAAACTGGCGAATACATCGCAATTGATGGTTCAAATTATATTAAAGGCGAAGGTGCAAAAGCTTGTCCTGGTGCAAACCCTGAACAGTATGGCACCAATGTACGTACGATGACTTTACCGGGATTGGTACTGCGTGACGTCAACAATGTCACTTTAAAAGGTTTAGACATTCATCGCTTCTGTATTGGGGTATTGATTAACCGCTCGAGTAATAACCTGATTCAACACAACCGTATTAGTAATAACTACGGTGGTGCAGGGGTTATGCTTACTGGTGATGATGGTCAAGGTAACCCAACCGCAACCACCACCAATAACAACAAAGTTTTAGACAACATTTTCCAAGACAATGGTGATGGCTTAGAACTGACACGTGGTGCAGCATTTAACTTAATTGCGAATAACCATTTTGTTTCAACTAAAGCAAATCCTGAACCATCACAGGGTATTGAAATTTTGTGGGGTAATGACAATGCTGTAGTTGGTAATAAGTTTGAAAACTATTCAGATGGCTTACAGATCAACTGGGGTAAGCGTAACTATATCGCTTACAACGAAATGACCAATAACTCGATTGGTTTTAACATGACGGGTGATGGCAATATTCTTGATAGCAATAAAGTACATGGTAACCGTATTGGTGTAGCCATCCGTTCTGAAAAAGATGCAAATGCAAAAATTACATTGACTAAAAACCTGATTTGGGACAATGGTAAAGATATTAAACGTTGCGAAGCTGGCGGTTCATGTGTACCAGATCAGCGTTTGGGTGCAATTGTATTTGCTGTGCCTGCACTTGAGCATGCCGGATTTGTAGGTTCTCGTGGTGGTGGTGTGGTTGTTGACCCATCTAAACAACAAAAAACATGTACTCAGCCAAATGAACAAGGCTGTAATGCTCAACCTAATCAGGGTATTAAAGCTCCTAAATTAACTGCAAATAAAGGTTCAGTTGCTGTAGAAGTCAATGGCTTGCCAAATCAACGCTATCAAGTTGAATTTTTTGGTAATCAAAATGCGTCATCAAAAGAAGCTGAGCAATATTTAGGAGCAATAACTGTTGCTACAGATGCACAAGGGATCGCAAAAGCGAATTGGAAGCCGACTGTAAAAGTTGCCTCAATTACAGCGAATATTACTGATCGTTTTGGCGCAACTTCTGAGCTTGGTTTTACAAGTGTTAAATAACAATAAGGGAAGCGCCTCAAACCGAGGCGCAGCATAGAAATATAGAAATGATAAAAGGGACTTGAAATGCCAAATTTAATGAAATTGAGTGTTTTAACGCTCGCTGTATTAGGTAGCCAATTTGCGCTCGCGAATGAGCCTTGGTCACAAGACCGTCAATGGTTGCTAGGTGACTGGAATGGAAAACGCCAGCAATTAGAGCAGCAGGGCTATAAATTTACAGCTTCTATTATGAGCCAAAGTGCTACAAATTTAGATGGTGGTTACAACGACAGCAATACTTTTGAAAATGCTGCACAACTTTCTTTAGGTGCAAACCTAGATTTAGAAAAAATTGCTGGATGGAAAGATACAACAGCGAGCCTAGTCGTGACCAAACGTGACGGAAATGCGCTTACTTTGGAGCGTATTAAAGACCCACGTTCTAGCCAATTGGGCAATGCTCAAGAAATTTATGGTCGCGGTAAAATCTGGCGTCTGTCTCAAGCATGGGTGAAGAAGGGCTTTGTTGATAATACTGTACAGGTCAAATTTGGTCGTATGGGAATGTCAGAGGACTTTAATAGTTCTCAATGTGAATTTCAGAACTTATTGCTTTGCGGTGGGCAGTTAGGAAAATCAATCGGTTCAATTTGGTATAACTCACCAGTAGGTGTTTGGGCGACAAACGTTAAATATCAGTTTGCACCTGAGTGGACTTTGGGATTAGGTGTGTATGAAGTTAATCCAGACAATATTAAAACCGAATCAAATAGTGATGGTTTTAATCTGGATATGAACAATGTGAAGGGTGCCACCATACCAGTTGAACTTGCATGGAAACCAAAACTTGCTGCTTTTAATGGCTTGCCGGGTGAATATAAAGTAGGTGCACTGTATTCAACCGCAGAAGCGAATGATGTTAAGTCTGCGGGTAAAGTGCATGACGGAAAACAAAGCTTTTGGCTTAATGCACAACAACAACTGACGAATAAAGGCGAAGATCCGAAACGCGGTTTATATGTAAGTTTTAATGGCGTTGTAAATGATAAGGCAACGACTTTTGTTCAAAGTACTCAACAACTTGCTCTTTGGTATAAGGGGCCATTTAATAGCCGTCCAAATGATTCGATTGGTTTTGGTATAGCCAATTATGTAGTTAATGACCGTGCTAAAGATAAACAGATCGCAACAAATGAAAGTCGTGGATATTACAGCTATGATCCGATTGCATCTGACTATATTCCAATACAAGACGACGAGCTAAATGTCGAGTTGAACTATACCTATCAATGGTCTCCGGCCGTCATGTTACGTCCAAACATTCAATATATTCATCAACCTGCTGGTGTAAAAGAGGTTGATGATGCTTGGGTGGCTGGTCTTAGTGTGAAAGTCAATTTTTAACAATATTGATGGCTGGTTAGACATAGTTTAACTGGCCCAAATGCTTGAACTATTCGGGTTCAGTATATGTGGAGTAGGATCTATGTCTGAGTCAGATTCTAAGTTTCATATCTTATTCAAAATATGGTGTTTTATATTAGGTCTAGTTTTATTGGCTACTGGTGTTTTTTACATCGTAGGTGGTGGAAAACTAGTATCACTCGGCGGTTCTTGGTATTTCCTTATCTCAGGACTGTTTATAACCATTTCAGCAATTAGTATTTTCCGAAAAAAAGCGCTGGGTGTCTGGATTTTTGCGGCTGTTTTTGTTGGTACCGTAATTTGGTCATTTGTTGATGCGGGATGGGAATTTTGGCCGTTATTTTCGCGCTTAATGTTTCCTGCTGGTCTTTTTGCTGCGTTGTTATTTACCTTACCTTCAATTCGACGTTACCAATTTCAAACTAGTTTGGCATCTTCAGCCTATGCGGTAGGTGGACTAGTTGTTGTGGGGATGTTGATTGCGCTCTATCAAATGTTTCAACCGCATCCAACAGTAGCAAGTTCAGGTGAAAAACTACCTTTAGTACCAGTTGATCCTGCAAAAAAACAGGTAAATTGGGAAAATTATGGTAATGATGCAGGTGGTAGCCGCTTTGTTGCTCTCGATCAAATTAACCGAGATAACGTTCATAAATTAAAAGAAGCTTGGCGCTTTAGAACGGGCGACTTTACAACAGGTAGCGGTAATGGTGCTGAAGACCAAATGACCCCACTACAAGTTGGAAATAAAGTGTTTTTATGTACACCACATAACAACATTTTTGCCATAGATGCCGACTCAGGCAAACAACTCTGGAAAGCTGAGGTGAACTCTACAGCTGATGCTTGGGAACGTTGCCGTGGTGTTGCATACTTTGATTCAACAAAACCGCTTGTACAACCAACTTTAGCGGGTGCAAATGCAGTAACTGCGGTTGCAACCAATACACAATGTCCACGCCGTGTATATACCAATACACCTGATGGTCGTTTAATTGCAGTGAATGCAGATAACGGCCAGCGCTGTGCTGATTTTGGTGTAAATGGAACGGTTGATTTGCTAGAAGGTCTTGGCGCTGGAACAAAAGCTCCGCGTTTTGAAGTGACTTCTGCACCGACTATTGCTGGAACAACTATTGTGGTGGGTAGCCGTATTGCCGACAACGTGGCCGCAGATATGCCGGGTGGTGTTATTCGTGGTTATGACGTAATTACGGGTAAACTTCGCTGGGCATTTGACCCGCGTAATCCAAACCCTAACTATGTTCTTAAACCGGGTGAGACCTATAAACGTAGTTCAGCAAACTCATGGGCTGCAATGTCATATGATCCACAAATGAATACGGTATTCTTACCTATGGGCAGTTCATCTGTCGACATTTGGGGTGGTAACCGTAATCCATTAGATCACAAATACAATACTTCTGTGTTAGCACTTGATGCGACAACAGGTAAAGAGAAGTGGGTATATCAAACTGTTCATAACGATTTATGGGACTTTGACTTACCAATGCAACCGAGTCTAGTCGACTTCCCATTAAAAGATGGTACGACTAAACCAGCTGTTGTTATTGGAACCAAATCAGGCCAATTCTTTGTTCTTGACCGTGTAACGGGTAAACCACTGACTAAAGTGATTGAACAACCAGTTAAACCTGCCAATATTCCGGGTGAACAATACAGCTTAACTCAACCTCGTTCAGTTGAAATGCCTCAAATTGGTAATCAGACTTTAACTGAATCAGATATGTGGGGCGCAACGCCGTTCGATCAACTGATGTGTCGTATTAACTTCAAGTCAATGCGTTACGAAGGCCTATTTACTGCACCGGGCACTGATGTTTCTTTAAGCTTCCCAGGTTCGTTGGGTGGTATGAACTGGGGTAGCATCGCTTTTGACCCGACTCATCGTTATATGTTCGTGAACGATATGCGCCTTGGTTTGTGGATTCAATTGATGGAGCAAACTCCTGAAGATATTAAGATTCAGGCGAATGGTGGAGAGAAAGTAAACACAGGTATGGGAGCTGTACCAATGAAAGGTACACCATATAAAGTGAATAAAAACCGCTTTATGTCGGCTCTAAGCATTCCTTGTCAAAAACCACCGTTTGGCACCATGACTGCAATTGACATGAAAACTCGTCAAGTTGCATGGCAAGTACCATTAGGTACAGTTGAAGATACTGGGCCGATGGGTATCAAGATGGGCTTAAAAGCACCGATCGGTATGCCAACAATTGGTGGGCCTATGGCAACTCAAGGTGGCTTAGTTTTCTTTGCTGCTACACAAGATTACTACTTACGTGCATTTGATTCATCTACAGGTAAAGAACTGTGGAAATCACGCATGCCAGTAGGTAGCCAAGGAACACCAATAAGCTATGTTTCACCTAAAACAGGTAAACAGTATGTGGTTGTTACCGCAGGTGGAGCACGTCAATCACCTGATCATGGTGATTATGTGATCGCTTATAGCTTAGAACAATAATTAAGAAAGGCAAAAGAGAGTATTTCTCTTTTGCCTTTCTCTTTAATATATTTTTTATATAAAAGAGTAAAAGTAAATTCTATATTTTTAACTAGATAGCTTTACCAAATAGTAAAAAAGTGCTTGATGTTGTTGCTAAACTTGAAATAGTCTTATGGTCAATTCAGCCTGAACGCTAGATGTAGCTTAACTATTGACCAGTTCCTTAGGATGTTTTACCTATAAATAAAACCTTAACTTTTATTAAGTTTTGTTTAACTTAACATTGTGAATTTTAATTAAAAATAAACATTATTAAGTTTTAAACCTTAAAAATACGGTGTTTTTTGTTGGAAAAACGAGCTTAAATATATACTTATATTATATTTATATAATTTATTGGGTTGCGCTAGAATGGTCGACGCAGATTATTACTATCCAGTAATAATTTGTATTTCAGGAATTTAAGCTTTTATGGCTTAAGGCTCATCGAAAGATGGGCCTTTTTTTATGGATGAAAGAAAATTTTTTTATCTTGCTCAATAGCCTAAGCAAAATTAAAAGTTAAATAATGAATAAAATCACAAAAAATAGTCTTTAATGACAAGAAGTGTATGATTTGATAAATTAAAGCCACTTGATAATAATAGGTGATGTAATGAGATTTTTGGTTCTTGCAACTTTATCTGGTTTAGCTTTGATGGGTTGTGCTTCTGTTCAGCAAGCACCGAATACACAAGAGACAATTCGCTATGCTTCTAGCCCATGTTTTGGCGCATGTCCGATTTATTCTGTAGAAGTAACACCTACAGGTTTAATTCGCTTTGAAGGTAAACAATACACTAAAGCTATAGGTGTTAAAGAAATTCAAGGTAGCGTTAAAGATTATAAAAAACTTGCAGATGATCTAAAAACTTATCGCCCTGAAACAGGTACACAATCAAAAACTGCGGGTTGCCAGCAAACAGCGACCGACATGTCTAGCTATTACATTACTTGGATTCAACCTAATGGCACAGAAACTAAATTAAGCCATTACACAGGTTGTATCTCTCCAGCAAATAATAGATTGAATAAGGTTATGGAAAAGTTACCTGAACAATTAGGCATTAAAGATCTAATTTAATGACAAAAGCCCCAAAATCTTGGGGCTTTTTCTTGTTAAGAAGAATTATAAACTCAAAAGTTTTATATTAAGTATTTCTAAAAGAATCAGCGTATAATACAGATTATAAAAACATATATTGTTAAGAGTGGTTATATGTCAAATATTGTTTATGCCTTTTTTGGTGGTTCATTACTAGGCATCGCAACAGTTGGGTATTTATATATAAATGGCCGTATAGCCGGAATCAGTGGTTTGCTTGCTCAAGTCATCAATCCTACTAAAGACACCTTTAAGAGTTCGGCATTCTGGTTTATTGCGGGACTCGTGATTACACCTTTCATATATGGTTATTTTTATCAGCCTGAAATTGAAATTAAAGCTAATACATTTGCACTTATTCTAGCAGGTGTACTTGTAGGCTTTGGAACACGGTTAGGGTCGGGTTGTACAAGCGGTCATGGTATTTGTGGTATGAGCAGGTTATCAAAACGCTCGATGATAGCGACAGCAGTTTTTATGTTTGCTGGCATGTTAACGGTTTATATCATTCGTCATGTGATGGGGTAACCCTATGAAAAACATTTTTGCTTTTTTATTTGGTAGCTTATTTTCATTAGGTTTGATGATCTCTGGCATGTCTAATCCAGAAAAGGTATTAGGTTTTTTAGATATTTTTGGGCAGTGGGATATTAGCTTAATGTTTGTAATGTTAGGTGCTATTGCTGTGGCATTTATTCCATTTCAAAAGGCTATAAAAACTCCTAAAACACTCTTTAATGAACAAATTC
Source organism: Acinetobacter sp. AOR43_HL (assembly GCF_027854635.1). Taxonomy (NCBI): domain Bacteria; kingdom Pseudomonadati; phylum Pseudomonadota; class Gammaproteobacteria; order Moraxellales; family Moraxellaceae; genus Acinetobacter; species Acinetobacter sp. AOR43_HL. The sequence continues at coordinate 26,910 of NZ_JAKTHX010000034.1, read as the reverse complement.
AATTACCAACAAATACACAGATTGACCAAAGGTTAATTGTGGGTGCTTTTATTTTCGGTATAGGCTGGGGAATAGCAGGTATATGTCCAGCGCCCGCTTTAACTTTGATCGGATTAGGACATTTTGAAGCGCTTTATTTTATTGTCGCAATGTTATTAGGAATGTTTATTTACCGAATTTTAAATAAAGGAAATTAAGCCTATGCAACAACCTCTAGTAAAAGATTTTTTTGATGAAAACACCAATACTTTTAGCTATGTTGTTGCGGATTTAGTGACTCTTCAATGCGCTATTATTGATAGCGTGCTTGATTACGATGCCGCATCGGCCACTACAAAAACATCCAATGCTGATCTGATCGTCGATTATGTCTTGGCGCAAAACTTCAAAGTACAATGGATTTTAGAAACCCATGTACATGCGGACCATATGACTGCGGCTCAATATTTAAAATCTAAATTGGGCGGTACAATTGCGATTAGTCAAAAAATCTCGGTAGTACAAGAAACATTTTCGGCTATCTATAATTTTGATTTTAAGAAATTTAATGAAAATCAGCCCTTTGATTATTTGTTTGAAGATTATGAACATTTCAAAATAGGGGAGATAGAAGCCTATAATATTCCTACACCAGGGCATACGCCAGCTTGCTTAAGCTATGTGATCGCTGATGCTGTTTTTGTCGGGGATACTTTATTTATGCCTGATTATGGTTCGGCCAGATGTGACTTTCCTAAAGGAAGTGCTGCTGAGCTTTATGATTCGGTACAAAAACTTTATACACTTCCCGACGACATGCGTATGTTCTTATGCCATGACTATAAGCCCGAAGGCCGTGATGAATATATCTGTCAAACAGATATAAAAACTCAAAAGCAAAGCAATATTCATTTAAATCGACAAATTTCTAAAGAATCATTCATCAAAATGCGTCAAGAAAGAGATGCTACTTTGGCAATGCCAAAATTAATTTTGCCTTCAATTCAAATTAATATGAATGGTGGAAATTGTCCGGAACCTGAAGCGAATGGGATCCGTTATTTGAAAATTCCTTTCAATTACTTTTAGAAATAGCCTAAGCATTTATTCGGGATCGTTCAATCTATCCAAATAGCCTAAGCAAAAATAAAATTAACCCTGTAAAATAGCCTAAGCAATATTTAAAGAACTTGTCTCAAATCCCGCGAAGTCTCTTGCAATAACGGCAGAATATGTTGAATTAAATATTCTTCAGTTGTTTTCATCGTTGGAGAAACAATATTTAAAGCTGCAACCACTTTAAAGTCTTGCCCATAAATCGGTACGGCGAGCGCATGAACTCCTAATTCGTGTTCTTCACGCGAATAACACCAATCTTGTTCTCGAATCTCTTGTAGTAACTCTAGAAATTTATCATTTTCGACATGCGTATATTTAGTTAAACGCTGAAGTGGATATTTTTGGAGCCAGTCCAATTGTTCTTCTTGGCTTAAATGTGCCAATAAAATTTTACCTGCCGAGGTAGCATGAGCAGGTAACCGGTTACCCAAGTGCAAACCATATGGATTTACCCGGTCAGTTTGTTGGTGGGCAGCACTACGGGCAATGGTAATGGCTTCATAACCATCAAGTACCATCACTGAATAAATAAGGGAAGTCTGGTTAGTTAGAAGGTTTAATAAAGGCTGGGACACTTTTGGAAGCTGAGCTGCACCTAAATAAGCTCCTGAAAATTTAAGAACTTTCGGAGTTAAATAGTAATAGTGGCCATCTGACTCAAGATAACCTAAATATTCTAAAGTTAATAAATGACGTCTTGCTGCCGCTCGGGTAAGCCCAGTTTTTTCGGCAGCCATAGAAATATTTAAACGATGTTGATTACTACTAAAGCTATCTAAAATCGCCATGCCTTTACCAATACCAGCAATGTAATCTTCATGACGAATCGTTTTTTTGTTGTCCTGATTCTGGATTATCCGTTCATCTTTACTCATTACTGATCCTTGTACGATAGAAGCTTAGTAGATCAATTTGCTTTACTGAAAAAGTTTAATAATTTCATGTCGCAGAAATTGATGTCTTAAATTATCCCTTAAATCTTCGTGCCAAAACATACCCATTTTAATATTGGTTATCTCAAAAGGCAGAGAATGTAAGCAAATTTCATGACTATAAGACAAATGCTGTAAAATCATTCGAGGCATGGTGAGTATTGCGTCGGCTTGAGCTCCCAAAACTTGTAACGCCGTTGAATAGTTTTGACAGCGCATAAATACATTTCTTGAAATTTTTTGATGTTGGTTTAAATAAATATCTTCAAGTAAGGCACCTGTACGGCGTGATGAAACACCAATGTGTCGTCCATTAATATAACGAGATAAATCGACTTCTTTAAGTTGACTGCAAATGACGAACTCATCTGTTACCAAATGATCAAAGGTAATTTTTGGAGATAAGTATTGTTCTAGGTCAATCACGAAATCGAGCTGCTGGGTCGCCAAGTCCGCCATAATATGTTTTCGATCTAGCTTCATACTGACAAACTGCAAATCTAAATTAAGATTTTGAAAATGTTGAGCAAGCCTTGGAAGAATAATCGGCTCAATTTCATCATGCACGGCGATTTTTAAGTTTTTTAAGCTTGTTGGATCGAACACATGTTTCTGCTGGCTAATATTTTGGATGGTTAAAAGTGCTTGTTTCACCGTTGGGTAAATCTGCTCGGCAAAAGGAGTGGCAGACATTTTATTGCCTACTCGTATAAATACATCATCTTCAAGTTGCTGACGTAAACGCTGCAAAGCATGACTTGCTGCTGACTGCGTAATATTAAGGCTACTTGCGGCATTCGAAATACTTTTTTGCTCATAAATCGCAATAAATAGCGGATATAAATTGATATCGATTCGGTGAAAAAAACTTAGGTCTAAACCATGTAGGTTATGAATATTATTCATGATGCATTATTTAATAAAATCATTTCATTCATATTAAGTTTCAAGTTATGTTGATGTAAAGACCAGATAATGATGTAAAGGAAAAAGAATGTTTGAACTCTCCAAGAAAGCTCAAGATTTTGCTGAGCGAACAAGAAAATTTATTTTAGAAGAAATAGAACCTGTCGAAGCAAAATTTTGGGAAGAGGTTCATGAGCTAAATCCAGATGGGAACTGGAAAAAATGGCAGTGGCCTGAACTGTTAGAAACTCTGAAAACTAAAGCTAAACAAGCTGGTCTTTGGAATATGTTTTTACCCGATGAAAAGCTGGGTGCAGGGTTATCAGTTCAAGAATATGCGCATATTGCTGAATTGACTGGCCGCAGCTTATTGGCACCTACCGTTTTTAACTGTAATGCACCAGATACAGGAAATATGGAGGTGTTATGGCGCTATGGCAGTGAGCAGCAAAAACAGCAATGGTTACAGCCGTTATTGGATGGCAAAATCCGTTCGGTTTTTTGCATGACGGAACCCGAGGTTGCTTCAAGTGATGCAACAAATATGCAAGCGACTGCCTTAATCGAAGGTAATGAAATTGTTTTAAATGGCAAAAAGTGGTGGTCTTCTGGTTTAGGTGATCCAAATGCCAAAGTCATTATTTTTATGGCGCATACCCCAGATGAAACCAAAGACCGTCATCATCAACACTCTATGGTTTTAGTACCAATTGATACCGCAGGTGTTGAAATTCAACGGATGTTACCTGTGTTTGGCGACTATGATGCACCGCATGGACACGGTGAGGTTCATTTTAATAATGTTCGAGTGCCTCTCGAAAACTTTATTGGTGGAGCGGGGCAAGGTTTTGAAATTGCACAAGGGCGTTTAGGGCCAGGACGTATTCACCATTGCATGCGTTGTATTGGCGCTGCTGAAAAAGCGCTAGAACTCATGATTGATAGAGGCATGTCTAGAACGGCGTTTGGCAAAGAAATTTTAAAACTTGGTGGAAACCTCGAACGCGTAGCCGATGCGCGAGTAGCCATAGATCAAGCCAGACTTTTAACCTTGTATGCTGCTTATAAAATGGATACTTTAGGAAATATGGCCGCTTTAACAGAAATATCTGCAATTAAAGTGGTCGCTCCGAGTGTTTTAGAAAAAGTAGTCGACATGGCGATTCAGCTACATGGCGGTGCAGGTGTTTCAAGAGATACGCCATTAACAGGTTTCTTTGCCCAAGCACGCAGTTTACGTTTAGCTGATGGTCCAGATGAAGTACATAAAGGCATGATTGCCAAATTAGAGTTGGCCAAACGTGGTTATGGTCGTCATAAGAAAGTATAAGTTTAAAGGAAGTGAAGATGTCGGTAATTGATGTAGGCGGTGAAGTACGTGAAGGTGAAGAGCTTGATATTGGGGCAGTTGAAAACTGGTTAAAAAAACAAGGTGTTGAGTTGGTTGGCCCAGCAGTCGTTACTCAATATACGGGCGGGGCGTCGAATTGGACTTATAGTTTAAAGTATGAAAATACCGATTTAATTTTGCGCCGTCCTCCAAAAGGAACAAAAGCGAAATCGGCCCATGATATGGCCCGTGAATATATGGTGCAGAAAAATCTTGCACCTTATTATCCGGTGCTTCCTAAAATGGTGGCACTTTGTCAGGATGAATCGGTCATTGGCTGTGATTTTTATGTCATGGAACGCATTGAAGGCATTATTCCTCGTGCAAAATTACCGCCTGAACTTGGCTTTAATGAAGAAGATGTTCATGAGCTTTGTGTAAATGTTATTGATAAGCTGATTGAGCTACATCAAGTTCCTTATGAAAACACGCCTTTAGCTGAACTAGGCAAAGGTGCGGGATATTGCCGTAGACAAGTTGAAGGTTGGGATAAGCGCTATGAAAAAGTCCGCACACTCAATGTTCCTTCATTTAAATATGTCCGAAAATGGCTAAACGATAATATCCCTCAAGACTCTACGACTTGTATTATTCACAATGATTGGCGTTTTGATAATGTGATTTTAGATCCAGAGCATCCAACAGAAGTGATTGGTGTATTGGATTGGGAAATGGCGACTTTGGGTGATCCATTAATGGATTTGGGTAGCGCTTTGGCCTATTGGGTCGAGCCTACGGATAATATGATTTTTAGATCAACACGACGTCAGCCTACTCATCTAAAGGGAATGTTCTCTCGCAAAGAAGTCGTTGACTATTATTTGCAAAAAACAGGTCTGGAGCCTCAAAACTGGGCTTTTTATGAAGTCTTCGGTGTATTCCGTTTAGCCGTGATTGCCCAGCAAATCTATTATCGTTATTACCACAAGCAAACCCGAAATCCTGCTTTTAAAGATTTCTGGATTGTCATTCATGCGCTACATATTCGAGCTTTAAAACTTATCGCGCAACAAAAATTGCAAGAATCTGAATTTGCTCAGCAATCGCTACAGAAAATACAGGGTATTTTAAGAAAATGACCACAATTTATCTGGTAAGACACGGACAGGCATCGTTTGGTAAAAGTAATTATGATGAACTGTCTGAAAATGGTGAGGCTCAAGCGACTTTATTAGGCCAATATTTTAAGCAAATATTGAAAGAACAACCTTATGTGGTTGCAGGAACCATGCAGCGCCACGAGCAAACTGCAAAGCTCGCACTTAATGAATGCTTTCCAGATGCGGTGATTCATCATAATAATTTATGGAATGAGTTTAACCATCAACAAGTTTTTGCACGCTATGAACCACGTTTTGAACAGCCTGAACTATTAAAAGCTGACGTCGCGCAAGAACAGAATCCTCGCGCTTATCTCGCCAAAATATTTGAAGGCGCTATTGGACGATGGACCGATGGCGATTTTCATCATGAATATGATGAGTCTTGGCCACACTTTAAAGAAAGAGTCGAAACAGCATTGCAGCAACTTTGTGATGAGTTAGCAAAAACTAAACCTCGCTATGCAGTGGTTTTTACCTCTGGTGGTGTGATTTCTGTAGCAATCGGAAAATTGCTTGAACTTAGCCCTAATCGAACTTTTGCGTTGAATTGGGCAATTGCGAATACAAGCCTCACCACTTTGCGTTTGGTTGGAAATGAAGCTCAGGTGTTAAGTTTAAATGAACATCATTTTATAAAAGCTGAACGTCCAGATTTACTGACATGGATTTAAAAATAAGGATAAAAGCATGGCAAAGACAATTTTAATTACAGGTGCAAGTTCTGGATTGGGCGCGGGTATGGCGCATGAATTTGCAGCCAAAAGCTATAACTTAGCGATTTGTGCACGCCGTTTAGACAGATTGGAAGATTTAAAAACGGAACTTGAAAATCAGTACGGTATTAAAGTCATTGCAAAAAGTCTGGATGTAACTCATTACGATCAGGTTTTTGAAGTATTTCGCGCCTTTAAACAAGAATTTGGCTATTTAGATCGAATTATTGTAAATGCGGGAGTCGGAAATGGTCGTCGTATTGGTAAAGGTAATTTTGAAATTAACAGAGCCACAGCTGAAACAAACTTTATTTCTGCTTTAGCGCAGTGTGAAGCAGCAACTGAAATTTTTAGAGAGCAAAATGCCGGTCATTTGGTGGTGATGTCATCCATGAGTGCGATGCGTGGATTACCAAAACATTTATCGACTTATGCAGCAAGTAAAGCTGCAGTTGCTCACTTGGCCGAGGGTATTCGTGCTGAATTACTGGATACCCCAATTAAAGTCTCTACCATTTTCCCGGGTTATATCCGTACCGAAATGAATGAAGGTGCTAAACATTTACCTTTTGAAGTAGATGCCAAAACAGGATGTAAAGCTTTAGTAAAAGCTATCGAAAAACAACCTGTAAAAGCTTATGTGCCACAGTGGCCGTGGTTACCAATGAGTATTGCTATGAAGGTTTTACCATTAAAGTTGGTCAATAAATTAGGATAAAAAATACCCCCTAAAGTTTAGGGGGTATTTTTTATTTAGAATTTTTTAGTGTAATTGACGAATAAACGGTCTTCGCCAAAGTCATTGCCGTGTTTTACGTTGTAATCAATACGAATGTATTGCAGAGCAACGCCTTTTAAGAAAGGCTGCTGAAATGCATAGTTTAAAATCACATTAGACTCGGTTTCATGGTTTTTCTTGCCATTGGCAGCTTTAAAGTCATGTCCGTAAACATATTTCACCATCGCATTTAGGCCCGGTACATAATCTTTAAAATCGTAGCCATACATGACGTGGTAAGACTTTTCATCCTCTTTAAAAAAGCCTGTAGCGTTCCAGTTAATGAAATACGTCTCTGGTAAAAAACCATCTGGTAATGGGTAAGCCGATTCACCAATAATCTGTTGGTAACCTAAACCAAAGGTATGGTTTTTTACTTTAATCGTTTCAAGTAATCCAATGTTCTGCGCATCAATATCAAAGGTATTGCCATCATCTTTTGCATTGAAGTATTTAAACTTAGAGGTGAGGGCAAAAGTTGGCTGTTTCCACGTATGTTCAAGTCCTATATAGTGTTTGTTATACAGATCTTCTAAATTACCAAAGTAGTATTCGCCTTTTAAAGACGGTGTAAATTGATAGCGCAGGTCAATATAATTTAACCCATCAGATTCTTTAGTAACCCCATTTGATGTGAAAGAAAACTTTTTAAAGTCTTCTTCATTTCGGGGAGATACTTTTTCAACTCGGCCAATTTCGGCATAAAGCTGATCTGAAAGTTGTGACTTTAAGTTGGTTCCCCAATACGAAGTGAGTAACTGACGACTAGCATCTACGGCAGTTACAGGTAAATCTAGCCAAAGTTCACCGACACTCAAAAGAGTTTTGTCATAACCCAGTTTTAAAGTTGCACCATATTTTAAATAATCTGAAGCTTGAGATTGCGTTTCTTTATTAAAAGGCAAAACTGTATCCGCAACATGTTTGTCTGAACTTAAGCGCACGGCGTATTGAACGGAAGCATCAGCCCCAATCGTAATTGGTTTGTTTGCTATAACTAACGGAGTGTCATGCATTTTCGATTTATAAAATAATGACGCTGCCTGAGACCAACTACCAGTGTCTTTGAGTGCATCATTATCAAAATCACGGTTAATGTAGGCATTTTTTAAAGTGAATTTCCATTCATCTTCAGTTTGCTGATTTGGATTTGCAGCCCATGAGTTGCTGTACATCAGTAATAAAGTGGCAACAGCTAAAGTGTGTGGTTTAAAGCGGTGAAATAATTCCATAATCCATTTCCCAAGTGTAAGCCAGTCCTCGGCACTACGTAATTTTGAATATTTCGGTACTCTCTAAGCGTTTAGTTAGAGAGTACATTTTTGCAATTGGTGAGACCTATTAATTTAATTTTTCAAGCTTCATGCTTTCACTAAAGAATTTGCAGCCTTTAAAAAGTAGAATTAAAGCCAGTACACAAGACAAACCACCCACAATAGATAAAGAAGAACCCACCATTAATGGGCTACCAAAAACTTTATCTGTAATAATGGCTACCAGTGTTGTGCCAATACCGAGTCCAATTAAGTTACTCACCAAAAGGAAGAGGGCAGAAAGGCGTGCTCTAAACTGGTTTGGGGCTAACATTTGCAAAGCAGTTGCTGAAATCACTAGAGGGAAAGATGCAAAGAACATTGCAGGAATCAGTAAGCTAACTGAAAGCCAAAGCTGATCTGTTTGGGTAAAAAATGCGATTGGAATAATCAGGCCAACAATACCAATTACACCCGTGAACATCGGCGCATCTTGGCGACCTTTTTTAATAAACCAGTCATTTAGCCAGCCTGCACAAAATACGCCTAATGTATTTGCGACTAACAGAATGGTACCAAGCATATAGCCTGTTTCAGTCGGCGCCAGTTGAAACTTACGAATATAAAATGCAGGTGTCCAGCTAGTTAGGCTATAGAGTGCCATTGCATAAAAGGTAAAACCTAAATAATGACAAGCAAATGTTTTCGAATGTTTTTTAATAAACTGAAGACATTGAGTGAATTTAACTTGGTCAACTTGTCCATTTTGGTTGAGCTGTTGGCCTTTACGTGCAGGGTCTTTAACGGTCAAAATAAACAGCAAACCAATAATGATGCCGGGTAAACCCACTACTAAAAAGGCAATTTGCCATGCTTTAAGCGCACCCAATAAAGGAACCCCAATGAGTGTCACTCCTTTAAGCAGGTTAATGACATAACCGCCAACTAAGAAGGCAATACCTCCACCTAAAAAAGCACCAATTGAATAGATCCCGACAGCACGCCCCAGTTTGTCCTTACTAAACATGTCGCTAAACATTGAATAAGCCGCTGGAGATAAAGCCGCTTCACCGACACCTACCGCCATACGGCTTAAGAACAGTTGAATAAAGTTTTTACTTAAACCGCAAGTTGCTGTTGCCAGACTCCAAACAATAATCCCGATTGAAATTAATTTTGGTCGTGAAAAACGATCGGCAATATAGGCTAAGGGTAAACCCATAACCGCATAAAACAGTGAGAAGGCGAGGCCATGTAATAAGCTAAATTGAGTATCTGAAAGTTGGAGATCTGCTTTGATGGGTTCAATCATCAGCGCCAGAATTTGGCGGTCAATAAATGAAAATATATATGCCAACATACAAAGTATGACCACATACCATGCATATGCATTGCTTTTCTTCTGTGTCCTTTCAACAGCGATATTACTTTGGTTCATACACTTAATCCTTATGTATAAAACGCTTAAAGAAATTGATATCTAACTTTTATTATTCCTCTAAAGTTTTCGATATTTCCCCCTTTTAGATAAGAATAATAAATAGGCTAGAAATGAGTAATTTGGTCTCGTACAGACCGGAAGAGTGCGTCTAAACCCAATTAGGAGTTAATGGGATTTTTAAGATCATGGAATTATTATTTTCTTTTTATATGTAAAATTCCATTACTTATTGAGTATGTTAGAATACCTAAAAAGTATGTTAAGTAATTATATATAGATAAATTTGTTATATAAAAATTTGATTTTATTAATTTTTATTGTTTTAACAAAAGAGCAGCTAAAGAAAAAGAAATTTTAACTGCTCTAAAAGAGCTAATTTATCATGATGAGAAATATTTAGCTGGATGGCATCAGGTCAAATAATTTCTTTAACTGGTTATTTAAAGTATGCAGCTCGTCTTCTGAAAAAGCATTCAGGATGCCTGCCAAGGTGACCACACTAATTTGATTAATCTGTTCAACCAGTTCAATACCTTTGGCCGTTAATTTCACCATCGAGATCCGTTCATCAGAAGTAGAAGAGTAGACCTCGACAATTCCATCTTCTACCAAGCGATATACAGCTTTTGTTGCCGTCGTTAATTTTAAAGTAGAAAGATTGGCAATGTCGGTAATACTGGCTTCCCCAAGGGCATTAGTGCTTAAAATAATTTTACGGCGTGTATTATCAATACCTAGCTTTTTTATTGATTTTTCAATCAGTTGTGAATACTTTCCATTCACTTGGGAAACCCAAAAAAAAGGGAAATTTTGAATACTCGACGGTTCTTTATTAGGAAGAAATTGTTCTAAATGATCAAGCATAGCTAAGCAATAACTTAGTGAAAAAAGGGTAATCCTATTATAAACAAAATTTTGCATATTTCCTTGAGAACAAATTATAAAAAATACTTGACAATTCCATTAAATTTTCCGATATTTTAATTAATGAATAAAAATACATGGAAAAGTGAATGAATATTGTTAGCCAAAGCGTGCACAAAGGACGTGGCAAGCTCAAGGTCATGGTCAAGGACACAATTGATATTCAAGGCCTAAAAACCATTGCTGGCAGTCGAGCTTTATTAAATGTTGAACCTGCTCAAGATGATGCTGAGGTTGTTAAAAACATCTTGAAAGCTGACTGCGAAATTATTGGCAAGACAAATTTGCAGGAATTGGCTTTCGGTATTACAGGCATTAACCATGCTTTTGGTACACCTATTAACCCTAAATATCCTGAACTTATTCCAGGTGGCTCTTCGAGTGGTTCGGCTGCGGCAGTTGCTGCTAAACAAGCTGACTTTACTCTAGGCACAGACACTGGCGGCTCTATTCGTATGCCCGCTGCGTGCTGCGGAGTTTTTGGTTTAAAACCGACTTTTGGCCGTGTTAGCAGAAAAGGCGTATATCCGCCGTCAAGTTCTCTGGATTGCGTTGGTCCTTTTGCAAATTCAGTCGAGATGATTGAAAAGGCCATGCAAATTATTGATCCAACTTTTAAATCTACTGAATTTACTAGTGCACCAAAAATTGCTGTTTTAGATGTAAAAGCAGATGAGATTATTTGGAATTGTATTTATCAAGCATTTCAAAAAGCGAATTTAGAGACCGTTTTAGAAAAAGTTGAACATTTTGAAGCGGCTTATGATGCAGGCATGCAGATTATTAATTATGAAAATTGGCAAGCTTTTGGTGAATTAACTCAAACGGGCTTAATTGGTTCTGATGTAAATGGTCGTTTATTAAAAGCTGCCGCAACAACTCTAGAGCAAGTGAAACAAGCAGAAGTTGTGAGAGCGCAGCTGACCCAAGAACTCGATGCTTTATTAGAAAAATATGATGCATTGGTTCTACCGACACTTCCGCAAATTCCACCGAAAGTTTCTGAAGCTGAAAACACTGTCGCTTTTTTGAATCTTACAGCTTTAGTTCGACCATTTAATTTATCAGGTCATCCAGCCATTTCAGTGCCACTTGAAACCAGTGAAGGTTTACCAGTGGGCTTACAGATCGTATCAAAGCATCAAAAAGATGAGCAATTATGCGCTATAGCTAAATTTTGTGTTGATGCAATGCAATAAATTACAAGGAGTTAGATGATGAATAAGTTGTCTAAAATGGAGTTTGCTTCTCAAGACAAAGCAGTTGACTTAGACGCTTTGTGTCAAGAAATTCGTGAGCGTGCCTGTACAGGTGAATTTGATAATCAGGCATATGTGAGCCAAGACATTATCGAAAAACTTAAACAGATTGGCGTTTACCGTGCATTAGTTCCTAAGCGTTTTGGTGGTGAAGAATGGTCTCCACGGCAGTTTTGTGAATTGATCGAGACATTATCTAAAGCTGATGGTTCAGTCGGTTGGGTGGCAAGTTTCGGTATGAGCCCTGCGTATTTAGGAAGTTTGCCTGAAGATACACTGAAAGAATTATACCAAAACGGACCAGATGTGGTGTTTGCCGGAGGTATTTTCCCGCCACAACCTGCTGAAATTACCGATGAAGGTGTAGTAGTTCGTGGACGTTGGAAATTTTCCAGCGGTTGCATGGGAGCTGACATTGTTGGTGTGGGGATTTCACCGCTTAAAAACAATGAAATGCAAGGCTTACCTCGCATGGCAGTGATGCCTGCGAAAAAAGCCAAAATCGAAATGACTTGGGACACCGTTGGCCTAAAAGGTACGGGAAGCCATGATTTAGTCGTTGAAGACGTATTAGTTGAAAAGAAATGGACCTTTGTACGTGGTGAACCTTCAAAACTAAGCGAACCATTTTTTAAATATCCGTCGCTTTCTTTAGCGACTCAAGTATTAACCGTGGTGGGTATTGGGGTTGCAGCTGCCGCATTAGAAGAATTTGAAAAACTGGCGCCGGGTAAAGCATCCATTACAGGCGGTTCAGAAATTGCCAACCGCCCAGTGACTCAATATGAGTTTGCTCAGGCAGATGCAGAATTTCAGGCTGCAAAATCTTGGTTTTATCAAACCATGGATATTGTCTGGAATGAAATTATTGCTGGTCGTGAAGCAACTGCTGAACAAATTAGCGATATTCGTCTGGCATGTACCCATGCAGCGCGAGTTTCCGCCAAAGTCACCCGAAAAATGCAAATGCTTGCGGGCATGACAGCGATTTATACCAACAATCCATTTAGCCGTTTTGTGAATGACACCAACGTGGTGACTCAGCATGCCTTTATGGGTGATGCAACTTTACAAAATGCAGGCTCAATCAGTTTCGGGTTAAAACCAACCCCAGGTTATTTATAAGTTTTAATTTTTTAAAAAGGATATTGAAATGGAAGCTAAAAAATCATTACGCGTTTTGTTCTGCATGGGTATTAACCAAAACTTTTTTGACGCAGAGCCAGCTGAAGCAAAAGCAGTTTGGGCAGCATTTGGTGAAATGTGGAATGGCATTCATGATTTACCGGGCGTACATGTTTTTGGAAATCTTGATGATGACCAAAGCATGGTTGGCCCAAGTGCTGGCTGGCCATGGACAACATACTTGCTTGCAGATGTTCCGGATATTGAAACCGTACATGCCGCTTGTAACTTGTTTAGAACGACCGTGGTGGGTGAAGGGCCATACAAACTTTGGAAATATTGCAAAGTTGAAGCTCGTGTTGGGCGTGAATTGATTATCCAACGTTAAGGCGAACGCAATGACTGACAAAGTGAATATTGCAGAAATCTTAGAGCGACTAGAACAGTTAGAAGCGCACAACGCGATTCGTAACTGCCTGAACCGTTATATGGAAATCTGCGACGAGCTTAATGCAAATACAGACCTTGATGAGCTAATGAATCTTTTTGATCAAGACTGTATTTGGGAAGGTATTGGTGAGAAATATGCCAAATCCTTTGGCCGTTATGATTCTTGGCAGTCGATTTACGACATGTTTAAAAGCTATACCCAAAAAGAATCTCACTTTGTTATGAATGCACACTTTGTAAATTCAGAACAAATTTATGTAAATCAGAATGATGCAAATGCTTCTTGGCTCATGTTGCAAACTTCAACCTTTAAAGATGGCCGTAGTCATCTGAATGCAGCAAAGCTCAATGTGAAGTTTCAAAAGCAAGCAGATGGAACATGGAAAATTAAACATTTCCAAACACAGAATATTTTCAGTCGTCCGGTATCGCATTGGCACAGTGAAGCTGAATTGCCGGTACCTTCCCAGGAATGACCCAGGACATATTTAAAAGGACTATTGATATGAACAGTATTATCCCAACGCATAACATTGGCATTGATTACGATGCTTTGGTTCAAAGTGACCGTGCTCATACTTCTCTTTATAAAGATGAACGTATCTTTGATGAAGAAATGGAAAAAATCTTTTATAGCACTTGGGTCTGGGTTGCACATGCCAGCGAAATTCCAGAAGGCGGAAGCTATAAAACGATTAACATCGGTAAACAGCCTGTTGTGGCGGTACGTGACCGTAAAAAGAAAGTCCATGTACTTTTAAACCGTTGTCGTCACCGTGCAGCAACCGTATGCGAACATAAAAAAGGAAAAACTAATAGTTTTGTATGTCCGTACCACGGTTGGAGTTATGCACTTGACGGTAGTTTACGTGGTGTACCATCTCCGGAAAGCTACGGCGATTGTTTAGATAAATCAGAATTGCCACTGGTGAGTCTACGGGTAGAAGAATATAACGGGATGATCTTCGCTTCATTTAAAGAAGACATTCAACCGCTTGAAGAGTTCCTTGGGCCTGCAAAAAAATGGATTGACCTATTTATGAAACAGGGCGCGGGTTATCCAATTAAAGTGTTGGGTGAACACCGTTTCCGTTTCCCGGGTAACTGGAAAATCCAGCTTGAAAATACCACCGATGCATATCACTTCCCGTTGGTACATAAGTCATTCTTAAGTTCTGTCGATGAAAAAACAGAAGAACTCTTTAACTTCGAAAACCAACCGGGTTTTGTTGAAGACTTAGGTAATGGTCACAGTGTTATGGTGATGATTCCTGAACTGGTTGATCTAGACGAAGAGCTTATGGAGCGACCAATTCAAGAGCGCTTTGAAGACTTGGCTCAAGCTTTGCGTGACGAAGGCCATGAAGAGTTAGAAGTACGCCGTATTGTTCGTGCAGTCGGTGGTTCTGGCTTTAACTTAAACTTATTCCCGAATATTGCATGTTCGATGGCGTTCTTCCGTGTGTTACAGCCAATTTCAGTTGCTGAAACAGAAATTCATCACTCGGTAATTACGATGGATGGTGGCCCACAAATTGCCAACCAATATCGCTTACGTTTGCATGAACATTTCCAAGGTCCATTTGGTTTTGGTACGCCAGATGACTCAGAAGCTTGGGAGCGCGTACAACACGGTGCCAATGCGGGTAATGATTTATGGATCATGTTGAACCGCGGTTTGCCGGGCGAAGTCAAAACTGAAGACGGCTTAAAAAGTGATGTCAGTGCTGAAACAGGTATGCGCGCAGCATACCAGCAGTGGAAAAAGATGATGACGGCTTAAGGAGAGAGCAATGAATATGAATCTGCAATTATTAAATGAAGTCACTGCTTTCATCTGGGCTGAAGCAGATATGTTAGACCACAGCGAGTACCGTGAATGGCTTAATTTATGGAATGAAAAAGGGGTTTATATCATTCCAATTGACCCGAACCTCACAGACTACGAAAACAACTTAAATTATGCCTATGACGATAATCATATGCGTACTTTACGTGTACAGCGTCTTGAAAATGGTGAGGCAATTTCTACGGCACCAAAGGCGAATACGGTACGCAGTATTTCGCGAGTACGAGTCATTCAAGACCAAGATGATGAAATCGTTTTACGCTGTGCTCAAAACTTACGTGAATTCCGTAAAGAAAACCTCAAGCATTACACAGCTGATATTACCTACCATCTAACTCGTGATGCTGATACTGGTTTCAAGATTAACCGTAAAATCATTAACTTGGTTAACTCAACCGATACCTTAGCTGGTATTAGCTACATTCTTTAGGAGCGGTAACATGAAACAGGTTGTTTTAGTGACAGGTGCTGCTTCTGGACTCGGTAATGTGATTGCTGAATATTTTGCGAGCCAAGGCCATCAAGTGATTTTGTCGGCAAGTACGCTTGAAAAAGCCGAAAATGCCAAGGCACAAAGTCAATATGCACAAAATATGTTTCCCTTGAAATTAGATATTTCTGTCGAAGCAGATTTTCATGCTGCCGTGCAATGGATTGAAGAGAAATTTTCTAAACTTGATGTGTTAATTAACAATGCCACCGTCACCAAAGCAACGCCAGTATTAGAAATTACCGCAGCCGATTTTGATTGGGTGACCCAAGTCAACCAACGCGGTACCTTCCAAGCTTGCCAAATTATTGGTCAATATATGGCTAAAAAGGGTTATGGACGCATCATAAATATGGCGTCTCTAGCAGGACAAAATGGCGGTACTGCAACAGGTGCACACTATGCGGCAACCAAAGGTGCGATTGTGACGTTAACCAAAATCTTTGCTAAAGAGTTTGCGGCAAAAGGCGTTACGGTCAATGCAGTTGCTCCGGGACCAATGGAATCACCAATTGTTCATAGTGTGGTGCCAGACGAAAAAATGGAACAGTTCATCCAGAATATTCCGGTTAAATCCTTAGGAAGTATGCACTTTATTGCTGAAACTTGTGGGTTGCTTGCGAGTCCAAATGCAGGGTTTGTGACTGGTGCGACATGGGATATTAACGGTGGTTTATTCATGCGCTAAGCCACGAGCTTACGCATGAAAAGGGAGTTGAATCATGACTACACTTTATGATGTTGTCGTTAAAAATCGCCATGTGGAAGGTGGAAATATTGCAGTTATGGAGTTTGAATCTGCAACTTCTGCTGCATTACCAAAGGTTGAACCCGGTGCACATATTGATGTGCATTTACCAAATGGCATGGTGCGCCAATATTCGCTTTGCCAAAATCCAAATGACGAAGGAAAGTTTCGCCTTGGAATTTTACGTGACCCTGAATCACGTGGTGGTTCAATATCCGCTTTTGATGAAATTAAAGATGGCATGCAAATTCAGGTCAGTGAGCCAAAAAATTTATTTCCACTTTTAAAAGCCAAACACAGTGTTTTGATTGGCGGTGGAATCGGGATTACGCCATTAATCACGATGGCATATCAACTTGCACATGAAGGTGAATCATTTGAGCTTCACTACTGCGGCGCTAGCCCAGAAAACTGTGCTTTCGTTGATGAAATTAAAAATGGTGAGTTAGCAAAACACACAACTTTTCATTTTAAATCGGAAGGTGCAAGCCACCGAGCATTTTTTGAATCTGCTATTAAAGATATTGACCTAGAGAGCCATATTTACACCTGTGGTCCAGTCGGTTTCATGGACTGGGTGATTAACCTTGCCACGACTCACGATTTTCCTGAGCAGCAAATCCACAAAGAATATTTCCAAGTTGAAACTGACACCTCGGGAGATTCATTTGAGGTGGTGGCTGAGCGGAGCGGAAAAATCATTATGGTTGAAGCTGGTGAAACCATTTTGCAGGCTTTGGCTAAAGAAGGCATCGACATTGAAATGTCTTGTGAGCAAGGCGTATGCGGAACCTGTATGTGCGATGTAATTGAAGGCGAACCTGATCATCGAGATGTTTATTTTACTGATGAAGAAAAATCCAGCAATGAGCAAATATTAGTGTGCTGTTCACGCTCTAAAACACCGAGACTAGTTTTAGATATCTAATGCTCTCGCGATTTATATGGATGTAAGAGAAGGTTTAGGAGAAAGATGATGAATGTATTACAACAAATAGATGAGTTTACGGTCGATCCACTACAGTTCCGACGAGCATTAGGAAATTTTGCAACAGGCGTTACCATTGTTACTGCACAAAATGCACAAGGTGAGAAAGTTGGTGTAACCGCAAATAGTTTTAACTCGGTGTCACTCGATCCACCACTTATTTTGTGGAGCATTGATAAAAAGTCTTCAAGCTTTTCAGTGTTTGAAGAAGCGACACATTTTGCAGTCAATATTTTATCGGGTACGCAAATTGAGCTATCTAATAAGTTTTCGAGACGCAATATTGATAAATTTGCCGACACAAATTTTCAACTTGGCGCAGGACGTGCACCCATTTTAGAAAATTGTTCTGCGGTGTTTGAGTGCGAACGCTATCAAGTGATTGAAGGTGGTGACCACTGGATTATTGTTGGTAAAGTGGTTCGTTTCCATGACCAAGGTCGAAGCCCGCTGGTTTACCATCAAGGTGCATATTCTTGTGTCATGCCGCATCCAAGCCTTCAAGTTAAGCAAACTGAAGAGAACGGCGTAGACCAAACACATTATGGGCACTTATATAACAATGTCTGCTATTTGATGAGCCGTGCTTTTAAAGCTTATCAAACCGACTATATTCCTAAGCAAATGGCTTCTGGTTTCCGGACCAGTGAATCACGGCTGTTGCTCGTTTTGGCCAGTGGTACTGCTTCAAGTAAGGAAGATTTACCGCGTGATATTGCTATGCCAATGCAAGAAGTTGAAAGATCAGCTGAAATTCTAAAATTTGAAGGCTTATTGGTTGATCACGATAATTTGTATGCACTAACCGAGAAATGTAAACAAACGGCGCAGTATTTGTTTGATATTGCCGATAGCCATCAAAATGAGGTATTTAAAAAGTATTCTGAGGAACAAAAGGATATTTTTATTACCATGCTGCGAGATTTTGCAGGAGTAGCATAAGTCCCATTAAGCTGATAAATTGAATGGATTTATCAGCTTCTTTACATCTAGCTGACTATCAGCAAAACAATTCCAAGGATAAGGAATTTTTGGCACACAATTTGTTTATCAATAAAACAAGATTGCAAATACGCCAAGACAGTGCACCACCACAAACGCAAAATTTTGAGCGGTGGCACATGTATAGAGAGGTAAGGGATGAACCAATATGTAAGCGATGCATTACTCACATGGACGCACCATATTAAAAGTGTGTGCGGCAATTTTGAAACCGATTTTGACGGAACCCGTAATTTATTCATTGGTGAAGTTCAGTGCTTTTTATTGGGCGATACTGAAATTGCTTTTATTAAAAACAATGCCAATAAAATTGTCCGAAAAGCCGATGAAATCGATCGAGTGAATAATCGTTTTTGTTTTTTGATTTTGCAGTATTCGGGAAAAATGCTGCTCGAATATAAAAATGAAACCTTAAGCCTAAATGAAGGCGATATTGTGTTGGTCGACCCAGTCGAAACAATTTCGATGTACCCGCAAGGTTTGGTAAGCCAGATTTCAGTGCACCTGTCGCGTGAAAAATTACTGAAAGAAAATATTAGTACTGAATATTTTGGAAAACTGATTACTCAAAATATGAGTGGTTTTTTACTCAAGAATATTTTGAAAAATATGTCTGCTGAAAACATTAAGCTTTGGTACGCAACCGAAGACGGTAATGCTTTTGAAGATGCGCTGATTGCTTTAATCAAACCCACAATCAATTATAAAAATGTTCATAGCTCCAATAATCTGATGGAAAAAGCCGAGCGATATATTATAGAAAACTTAGCAAAACCAGATTTAACACCTAAATTAATTGCAGAGCATATTGGGGTATCACTACGACATCTCTACCGTTTGTTCCTTCAAGAAAATTTATCTATTAACAAATACATACAGCTCAAACGCCTAGAAAAAGTCAAAGCAGATTTGCTCGATAAAAGAAATAAACAAAGCTCAATTACCCAAGTTGCCTTGAAATGGGGTTTTTGGGACGGTGCTCATTTTTCAAAAATCTTTAAAAAGACTTATGGTATTTCTCCTAAAGAATTTAGAGAGGGTATGTCGGTTTAATTCTTTCATCTCTCAATGTCATTTTTAGACAAATTCGACGTCATTCTTGAACAAGCTAGCCCTATGTAACTGTGTTGAAATTAAATTCATTAGAGCAGGTTAGATAAGCTTAATAACCATAAAACTATTAAGTTGGTCTAATGAATTTCACTCACAGGAAGTGCATTTTAACTATCTGATTCAGATAGTTCAGGGATAGATGTAAAGGATGAAACCAATGCGTAAACAACGATTATTGAATGACATACAAAAAATACTGGCACTTAACTTATCAATCGCTGCAAGCTTTTGGGGACTCAATACTCAAGCGTTTGCACATGGTGGAAAGGCCGACATGGTCTCACTTTATCAAAACATGAGTGAGCAAGGCGCTAAAGTTGTCAAAGACGATTTTACTAATACTTATATGATTACCAAAGGCTCTATGGTGGTTCGAGCTAAACCTAATTCAGATCAGGTTTTGGTGAACGGCAAACCTTTCAAACTCAGTGTGCCTTTATTAATTAAAGATGGTAAACCTGTTATTGGAAAAGATTTTTTTAATGAAGTATTCCAGTCTGGTTTAGACCAAACTTTTAAAATTGAAAATACGTTTCACCCGCTCAATAGCTTAAATTCTGATGAAATTAAAAAGACCTTTGATGTGATTAACCGCTCGAAATACGCCTATAAAAATATGCGTTTTGCCGAGTTAAAGCTTAAAGAGCCTGAAAAAGCAAAAGTTTGGGATTACTTTATTAATCACAAAGAATTTAAAGAAGATCGTATTGCCTCATTTATTTTGTTAAAGGGGAGTCAAGCGATTGAAGGTGAAGTTAATCTTAACACTCAACAAGTCACAAAATGGAATGTACTGAAAGACACTCATGGAATGGTGTTACTCGATAATTTTGAAGCTGTACAACGTGTAATTGAGACAAGTAAAGAATATCAGGAAGCTTTACGGAAACGCGGTATTACCGATGTGAAGAAAGTGATTGCTACACCGCTAACTGTTGGATATTTTGGCGGTAAAGATGGTTTGGATAAACAACTCAATATATTAAAAGTCGTCGCTTACCTCGATGTAGGCGATGGTAATTATTGGGCGCATCCAATTGAAAATTTAGTTGCTGTAGTCGATTTAGATAAAGAAAAAATTATTAAGATTGAAGAAGGTGCGATCATTCCTGTGCCGATGGCAAATCGACCTTATATGTCGAATAAGCCCGTAGCAAGTAAGCTAAAACCACTCAATATTTCTGAACCTGACGGTAAGAACTTTAGCATTACAGGTCAAACCATACATTGGGGCAACTGGTGTTTGCATGTGGCGTTAGATTCTCGTGTTGGCTTACAGCTTTCAACCGTGACCTATAAAGATAAAGGCGTTAAGCGTAAAGTCATGTATGAAGGGAACTTGGGTGGAATGGTAGTTCCATATGGTGACCCTGATATTGGTTGGTACTTCAAATCTTATTTGGACTCTGGCGAATATGGTATGGGAACACTTACCTCATCTATTCTTCCGGGAACTGATGCACCCGACAACGCTGTTTTACTTGATGCTGTGATTGCAGATTATAAAGGCCAGCCACAAGTGATTCCAAATGCCATTGCTGTGTTTGAACGTTATGCTGGGCCTGAATATAAACATCACGAAATTTTTGGTAATCAAGATGCCAGTGAAGCCCGCCGTGAACTTGTTGTGCGCTGGATTAGTACGGTTGGAAACTACGATTACATGTTTGACTGGGTATTTGCCCAAAATGGTGTAATTGGGATTAATGCGGGTGCAACGGGTATTGAAGCTGTTAAAGGCGTTAAATCACGCACCATGCATGACAGTACCGCAAAAGAAGACACCAAATATGGAACTTTAATTGACCATAATATTGTCGGTACAACGCACCAACATATCTATAACTTCCGCTTAGACATGGATGTAGATGGGGAAAACAACAGCTTTATGCATATGGACCCTGTGGTGAAAGCCAATGACAAAGGTGGTGTTCGTACAAGCTCAATGCAAATTGATAGTAAAGTCATTACGAATGAGCAAAATGCGGCTGAAAAATTTGATCCGTCTACCATTCGCTTACTTACGAATTTCAATAAGGAAAATAAATTAGGCAATCCGGTTTCTTACCAATTAATTCCGTTTGCAGGTGGAACACACCCTGTGGCAAAAGGAGCCAATTTCTCTAAAGATGAATGGTTATTTAAACGTTTGAACTTTATGGATAAGCAAATTTGGGTGACTCAGTACAATCCAGACGAACGCTATCCTGAAGGGAAATATTCAAACCGTTCAACTCATGACACAGGCTTAGGGCAGTTCATTGGCAACAATGAAAATATTGAAAATAAAGACCTTGTGGTCTGGATGACAACAGGTACAACCCATGTGGCACGTGCTGAAGAGTGGCCAATCATGCCAACAGAATGGGTTTATACCCTAATCAAACCTTGGAACTTCTTTGACAACACCCCGACTTTAAATTTGGGTGAAGAAGAGCAAAGCACACAGCACGACCATCACTAAAGACCAACATGACGAGGATGGGTAACGAATAAATTACCCATATCTGAGCACGGTTAGGCCGTTCGCAAAAAGGAATTTCTCAATGAAAAATTTATTTTCTCAGGTTATGAGAGGGACTTTCTTTGTCTCATTTTTTTCAACTGTGCATGCTGGTGAGCTTGAAATTAACCCAACTTTTGAAGCAACTTTTGGGGCTTTTAGTAGTGGTAAAAGCTATAACGGCGAAAACTTAGATGATGAAAGAATCAATTGGCAAGAAGGCCATCTTAAATATGGTGCTAAAGGGCAATATACCTTTAAAAACAATCAACTCTATGCAAGCTTGAGCGGTATTAGCTCGGCAACATTTGGTGATGGCGACGCAGGCCAAAATAGTAATGGCAAAGAACGTAAAACAGATATAAATGAATGGGTCATTGGCTTTAAAGATGGCACCAATAAAGATGAGTTGACGACTTATGATTTAAGTATCGGTCGACAAAATATCATGATTGGTGATGGGTTCTTTATTGCGGGTGATGCGTTAAATCTTGGTAAAACGCCTGCGGATGGTGCACTCGATCGGGGCGGCGCATATTATCTGGCAGCTCGTCGAAGCTTTGATTTTACAAGTTTGCTTCAATATAAACCGCAAGAGAATACAACGTTAAAGCTGGCTTATTTAAAGTCCGACAATAAAGCACAATTTTCCCCAGAACTCTTTGTGACTGATCTGATGTATCAGCTTAAAGATAAGGGCGTTGGGTTTACCTATTTAAACGTATTAGACCTTAAAGATGCTGAACAGGTTTCAGGACGACAAGACCTTAAAAATTATGCTTTACGCTTGAATTATCAACCTTTGCCAGAGCTGCAAGTTAAGACTGAGTTTGTAGTTCAAGATAAAAAAGATAGCCACGAAAATGCTGGCTACTTAGCGCTGAACTATAACTTTTTATCTTCAAAATATACGCCCTCATTAGGTTATCGTTTTAGCCATTTTTCAGACCAATACGATCCGATGTTTTATGGAAATACGGTCGGGTTCGGCACGTGGTTTCAAGGTGAAGTTGCCGGAAACTATGCTGGTCCATTCAATAAAAATGCCGATATTCATCAAATTTCTTACAGTATGAATCTAAAAGAAAATTTTATGTTGGGTGCTTTGGCCTATAAGTTCAAAACAGTAAATAAGTCTTTAACTAATGTAGATGGACATGAGCTGGATGTCTTTTCAGTCTGGTCGGTCAATAAAAAATTCAATGTTATTCCTTTAGTTGGGCTCTATAAACCGAAACACGATATTCATAGTGGTGGTACACAAAACTATGATTACAAAACCAATGTCTATGCGCAGTTAATTTTGCAATACATCTATTAATAGATCCTTTTAAATGAATTGAGAGAAATAAAAAATGAGTGAAGTTAAGATTTTACAAAGCGTGCAGCAATTTATGGCACGTCAACATGGACATTTTATTGATGGAAAACTAGTTGCTGCCGAGCATTTAGATAAAGTGGATATTTTGAATCCATCGACTGAACAAGTGGTTGCTCAAATTAGTATGGGTAGTCAACAAGATGTCGAAAGCGCCGTGAAAAGCGCTGAACATGCTTTTCAGAATGCTTGGGCTGAAACTACGCCGTATGAACGTGGCGTTAGACTAAATAAGTTAGCAGATTTAATTGAGCAAAATGGTGAAGAACTTGCTCAGCTCGAGACGTTGTCTACAGGAAAACTTATCAATATTTCAAGGCATCTTGAAGTCGCACAATCTGTTATTTTCTTAAGATATTTTGCAGGCTGGGCAACCAAAATTAATGGTCAAACCATGCAACCTTCTATTCCTTCTATGCAAGGTGAAAAATATACGGCCTTTACTTTAAGACAGCCTATTGGCGTGGTTGCAGGGATTGTGCCTTGGAATTTTTCACTGATGATTGGTGTTTGGAAAATCGGTTCAGCTTTAACAACTGGCTGTACCATTGTGCTTAAACCAAGTGAGTTTGCCAGCTTATCTTTATTACGTTTAGCCGAACTTGCCATCGAGGCAGGTATTCCGGCAGGTGTGATTAATGTGGTTACGGGTAAGGGCGATACAGGACAATATTTAATTGAGTCACCACTCGTTAAGAAAGTCTCATTTACAGGTTCAGTACCAACAGGCATTGCGATTGGTAAGCTCGCGATGAGCAGCGATTTAACCCGTGTAAGTCTAGAGTTAGGCGGTAAAAATGCCATAGCTGTTTTGGCTGATGCAAATATTGATGAGATTTTACCGACTTTATTACAAGCAACTTTTGTACATCAAGGTCAAGTTTGCGCATCCCCAGAGCGTTTTTTTGTACACCATACAAAACATGATGAACTAGTCGAGAAGCTCTCGAAAGCACTCTCTGGTTTCAAAATTGGATCGGCTATGGATGAGGGAAGTATGTTTGGTCCACTCTCGAATCAGCCACACTTTCATAAAGTAAAACATTATTTAGATATGGCTAAAGCCAACAACCAGATTATTGCGGGTGGTGAGGCTCTAGATCGATCAGGATATTTTGTACAGCCGACTTTAATTTCCTTCAAAAATACGGATGATCCTTTATTTTCGGAAGAAACTTTTGGACCAGTGGTCGGAGTAATGCCATTCGAAACTGATGAAGAACTTATTCAACTTATGAATCAGTCGCGTTTTGGTCTAACTGCAAGTATTTGGACAAATGATTTATCTAAAGCCTTACGTTTAATTCCTAAGATTGAAGCAGGGACCTTATGGGTCAATATGCATACGTTCTTAGATCCATCTGTTCCATTTGGTGGGGTAAAAGCTTCGGGAATTGGCAGAGAGTTTTCAGATGCATTTATCGAAGATTACACTGAATTAAAATCAGTCATGATTCGGTATTAATTTTAAAAACTAAATGCAGATATAAAAAATGGCCCCTATAGGC
Source organism: Acinetobacter sp. AOR43_HL (assembly GCF_027854635.1). Taxonomy (NCBI): domain Bacteria; kingdom Pseudomonadati; phylum Pseudomonadota; class Gammaproteobacteria; order Moraxellales; family Moraxellaceae; genus Acinetobacter; species Acinetobacter sp. AOR43_HL. The sequence continues at coordinate 1,959 of NZ_JAKTHX010000034.1, read as the reverse complement.
CATTTTTTTGAATCATTAAATTAACCTAATAAAAAATCCTTTAGGATTTTATTAAAAGCTTCTGGTTGCTCGACATTAGAAATATGAGAGGCATCTATTTCTGCAAGTTGTGATTGCGGAATACGTTGCTGCATAAACTCGCCATCTGCAACTGTCGTTACAGGGTCTTGAGTTCCAGCAACCACCAATACAGAAATTTTGATATCTTTTAATTGCTCACGGACATCCGCTTTAGCCAAAGCCTCACAACAATTGGCATAACCCATTGCGCTGCCAGCATTTAAGTCGTTACATAGGTTGTTGACAATAGAAGGATGACTTTGGATAAAGGGATCTGTAAACCATCGCGAAGCTGCTGTAGCGGCGATTGGTTGTAAACCTTGCTCACGTACTAGTTTTGCACGGTCAAGCCATGCTTGTTCTTGTCCAATTTTAGCGGCAGTATTTGCCACAACCACATGACTAAAACGGTCAGGGTAGTGAATCGCCAGCCATTGACCGGTTAAACCACCCATAGAAATTCCACAAAAAGCAGCTTTACTAATATTCAGATGATCCAGTAAACGGACAACATCTTCACCTAATTGCTCTACAGTATATGGGCCGTCAGGCGTAGACGATGAACCGTGGCCACGTGTGTCATAACAGATCACAAAAAATTGATCTTTTAATTCATTAAACTGTTTTTGCCACATACCGTAGTTAGTGCCTAAAGAATTGGAAAACACCAGAGCAGGGGAAGATGGCTCACCAAAAGTTTGATAGTTAATTTGTGCATCGGCAGATTGAAAAGATGGCATTTGTTTCTCCTTAAAGTGCTTCAACACGTTCAATAATCAATGCGATGCCTTGACCCACACCAATACACATTGAACACAAGGCATAACGACCACCTGTCTGTTCAAGCTGGTTCAAGGCTGTAGTCACGAGGCGTGCACCTGATGCACCAAGTGGATGGCCCAAAGCAATGGCACCACCATTTGGATTCACCTTGTGAGAATCATCTGGCAAACCTAAATCACGGGTCACAGCCAAAGCTTGTGCAGCAAAGGCTTCATTGAGCTCAATTACATCCATTTGCTCTAAAGTCAGGTTGGCTTGTTTAAGTAATTTTTTAATGGCTGGTGCTGGAGCAAAGCCCATAATGCGTGGTTCTACACCCACTGCTGTTGAAGCAATGATCTTGGCACGTGGTTTGAGGTTATAAGCCTGAACTGCTTCGTCAGATGCAATCAGTAGAGCTGCTGCACCATCGTTAATGCCTGAAGCATTACCCGCAGTGACTGTGCCATCTGCTTTAACTACAGGTTTAAGTTTGCTTAAGCCTTCAAGTGTGGTCGATGCACGAGGATGTTCATCGGTATCAATCACAACAGCATCACCCTTACGCTGAGGGATTTCAACTGCCACGATTTCTTTAGAAAAAAAGCCTTTGGCTTGCGCGCTTGCGGTGCGTTGTTGGCTCACCAAGGCAAACTGGTCCTGATCTGCACGATTAACGTTGAACTGTTCAGCCACGTTTTCGGCAGTCTGGGGCATGGTGTCTACACCATACAATTCTTTAAGTTTTGGGTTAATGAAGCGCCACCCCATGGTAGTGTCTTCAATCTTCTGGCTACGGCCAAAGGCACTGTCTGACTTACCCATCACATAAGGTGCACGGCTCATACTTTCTACACCACCTGCAATCACCAAGTTCGCTTCACCAGCCTTAATGGCACGGGCAGCAATGGCAATGGCATCGAGTGATGAACCACACAAACGGTTAATGGTGGTTGCTGGCACCTGATACGGTAAACCTGCAAGTAGAGCTGACATACGGCCGACATTACGGTTATCTTCACCGGCTTGGTTGGCACAGCCATAAATCACATCATCGACCTGTTCCCAATCTACATTCGGGTTACGCTGCATGAGCGCTTTAATCGGCACAGCACCAAGGTCATCGGCACGGACAGG
>NZ_JAKTHX010000033.1:0-79160 GCF_027854635.1 Acinetobacter sp. AOR43_HL | reverse complement strand
CGTCCACCTGACCAGGGACCGCCAGCAATTTCAACTAAAATACGATGTTCAATTAAATGAAAATCAAAACGCCAATGCTTTGTTGATTTAAACTGGAATTTCTTTTCGTATTTAATTTCCAGATTGTCTAAAGCTTCAGTAAATTCTTCCTCTGCCTCTAAGTACTTTTGAGTAGCTTTAGGTAGCGGTCTGGATTTAGGCTTGGTTTTAGGTTCTTTTTTCCGAGTAAGCCAAAAGTATTCTGTAGAATCCATTATTCTCACCCATAAAAAAACCGCCCTAAGGCGGTGGCTAAACTCACAGGCAATATAGTATTACTTCTTAAAAGTTGCCTTATAAAGCTTTGAATTAAAGTAATCCGTAATTTCTTTACCTTCGGTTTGAATTTTTTCCTCATTTAAAGGTAAAAAATCTAATTCAGATTTCAAGCCCATATACTCTGGAATAAATTTCTTTATAGGCGGAGGTGGTTTAGGTCCACCTTCTGTGATTTTTTCGATAAATCCAGCTAACCATAAAATATACTCACCTTCTGAATTATGAGGAGGAATCAAACTCACATCTATTTTTACTTTACATTCATCTAAGTGTTTACTAAACAATTCAACAAAATCAATAAAATTATATTTTAATTTAAATTCTGTTCCCTCAATTTCTCTGCGTATACATGTCATAAGTAAGTTCATATTTTCAATACAGTCATGTGAAAACAATTCCTCATCTTTAATTTTGTTATAAATATTTTCCGCAAACATGAGACACTGTGGCATTTCAGCAGCTCCTCATTTTTATAAAGTATTTTTCTTAAGGTAGTCCTATTATAACAATGTTGCAACAAGAAATTTTCCATTTTTAGTTTAAGGAAATTTTAAAAATTATAAAAACGATTATATTCAATAAATTAGTACGAATAAAAGCTATGGAAGTTTGATTTTTCTATTGAGCTTTAAAATGGATTATTGTGTTTAAATTATCAATTTAAAAAGCTTGCCTAGTAGGCAAGCTCCCCCTTTTTTGATATTTGCGCTGATCAATAAGGTTTAGTGTTACTTAAAGCAACACACTGATAATACAGAAATAATTAAAAATAAAAAAGCCCACTTCCTATTTTTATTCAGAAATGGACTTAGCGAAAAAAACGCTTAAACATGAAATAGGAAATATCTATTCGGAAATATTTCCAACTTCATATTGGCATAATATTTAAGCACTAGCAATAGGGATTGAATTAAAAATATCAAATATTCATATTTAAATAGATAAAGATTTCTTTTTTTAAATGGTTTTATTTTTAGTCTATATAATTTTTTTACTTATCAAGACTTATAAAGAATATGTGCCCATCAATAGGTAATACTTAATAAGGTCTTATGTGTAGTAACCATTAGGCTCTAGAGAGTAAGAACTCAAACTGACTAAAAATAAAAAATAATTAATTTTCAATATTAATGATCATATACTGCAAAGTTATGTATATTCCAACTTCTCCATTGTTGAGTGCCTCATATAAGTCTTCATCAACGAAATCTCCAGATTCATCATATAGCCATTTATGAATTTGAATAATTTGTATATTCCCTTTTTTGTCTATTCTTGCTATTGGGTCTATTACGGACCGAACTATCACCTTCTTCTTCGTCTTAACATCGAGCAATGTGATAATTGTCATTTTAAAATCCTTATAAATATCCTGTATAACAACTACTCTCAATCAATAAAGATTTTTATATTTAAATTACTTAAATAGCAATCTTTTCAATCTAAAAAATAAATAAAAAACACTTCAATAGTATGTGCCTATTAGAAAAGATACCTTAAATATTCTACTAGCAATAAAAAACCGCTTTAAGGGTGGTTCATCTAAAATTCACAGGTACTTAATGAAGATTTTTTTCTGTCTTTGCATCTTTCTGGGCTCACAAATTTTTCCAATAAAGTTAGTTAACCACAAAATACTTTCTTCACGATCTTCAAAATGAGGTATAAGACTTAAATCTACTTTTATCTTGCGATCAGCTAAAGGCAAACTTAAACAATGTTCAAAGTCTATTGAGCTGTACTTCAATTTGAGTCTTTTTTCTGCAGCTTGATTCTTTATCTCAGCCATAATGCGATTTAGATTAACAATCAAATTATTTGAAATTTTATTATTTTCATATACCCGTTCGTAAACTGTCTCAGCTACATCAATGTAATTTATTAGCTCTACATTCTTATTCATGACATTTGTACTCCGTTTTTTATAATTATCCGTCTAAAATAATGTTTATTTGAGTTACTAAATTCATCACGTACGTAAATATTGTTAAAGTTTTATCACTTATTTTTAATTTAAATATTTGAATTTATTTAATAATTTTATAATTTACTAATATTTATATACATCTTTGTTCTTAACACCCCTTTTTTTCTATCACTTGCCCATTGAGTTCACCACCCACACAGATATTCATTATAAGTACCAGTTTTTAATCAGACTGGACTATAGCACGAAAGACAACCGCCCGAAAAAGGAAGAAAATTTCTTAAACTATTTAGATAGCATATATGTCTGATTTTACTTGATCCCATAAATCAAGTATTTCATCTCTCATTTCGATTGGTTGTTTTCCAGAAATTATATAAAACGTTTTCACTTCTCCTTGGAAGCTTACTTGGGTTCTAAAGTATGACTCTGTTGGCCTTTGCATACCTGTTCTTGGTCCATACTGCTTTGGAATACTTTCTAACTTCAAATCTGACTCGTCTTTCGACAAGAATTGTCCATGATGGCGACCACCAATAAATAAAGTCATACTTTCACCTAAAAATAATTAATATTTACCAACATACTAAACATAAAATAAAAAATCAAATTATTTTTATTTTTCAAATACTTAGTTCTCAATAGTAAATTATTTACTACCGAGAACTAAATCATCAAATTAATTAAAGAAAAAACCCCGCCAATAACTAGTATGTAGCGGGGCCATTTGCGCCGTAATACGTCCGGCAAACGATAAAACTAGTTTTTAGGTGATCTAATGATATTTAGAACTTTCTCAGACATATCATGTAAGTCAGATCCAATTGGCAGCCAAAAATGATAGTTAATGTTGTCGCGGTTAAAAACTTGCTTGTAGTACTCAGTTTTAAAAGATGGGTCGATATCAGAAGCTTTTAGTAATCTGCCTTCTTTCTCTATCTTTTGCCCATCTAGTTCACCACCAACACAGATATTCATTTTAAGTACCAAATTCTAATTAGACTGGACTATAGCATAAATATAAACATGCTTAAGTGGGCATTCTTAAACGCTTAACATTTAGACAAGCATTCAATTTAGATGATTTATAATGTAACGACCATGTATTTAGGATGAAGACAGCTAATGTGTGGTGTAAATCTAACCATTAAATCAAAGGAACATTACTTAATGCAAAGAAAAGGGGCGCTTTTAACGATTGTACTGGTGGCGCTTGGTGCCCACCACCAGTACAACACAATATCAACTCTACAATTAATTAATATGGAGGTGACACAAACAAATAACTATCATTTCTAATAGAATTTCAGGTGGCGATGTTTGGCGACGAGCCACCTGATTTAATTTTAAATCATAATTGAAATCTAGCAAGTATAAAAACAAAAAGCCCATCAAACGATGAGCTTTAGATCAGTGAATTACTTATACTTCGTCCACTATATCAAAAATATGCCATAAAGCGTCTAGACAGTCAACAAGTCTAAATTATGCTTTTCTACTAATTGAGAAGCTTTTAAACGTTCAACGATTTTAATCATTAGATCATTGGCAGTTATAACGTCGATTCCTTCAAATGCTTTTAGTGTTAATTGCAATTTATTATTAATTACATTTGTAATTATTGATATTTTACCAAAATAATCAGGGTAGTATTTCAAAGTTTCATTAACTTTCTCCCGACTAACGCCTTCATATAGTTTTACAGTGTATGTTTTCATTTGAACCTCCATTTTGTCTTAATCTTTTATCATGACCTAATAAATAAAATCTAGCGCAACTCACCATAATTGCGACCTGAGCTTTAGATTGGTTTGTTTCTTGAGCAACCTTCAACAATCCTTTATTTTCAACCTTATTTTTAATTAAACAAATTAATGCAAACTTAGTTGTAAAATCTGTTTTATCAGAATTTAATAGACTTCGTAAAAGTGCTTGAATTTGATCCGCCTCATAATCACTGATCTCACATCGAATATAAGATTTACTTTTTTGTACTTCTTTGCCAGCTTCACGCATCAACCAGTAAATTTGATTGATATGAAGCCCATCTGGCAAATCACCCCCTTTCATTCTAACTGTTTCACACCATGCGCCAAACTGCTCTAACCAACCGTCAATAGTATATTTAGACCAATCCATTTGTTGTGTTTTTAAAACTGCACTCATTTTTCACCTACCAATTGCTCAATTTGTTTAATCGCCACGCCTGCTTTCACTTGCTCTGTGCTGAACCGTAAAACTGTAAAACCCATCATTGCTGCGGAGTTGTATTTCTCCATATCCCCTATATAGCCTTTGCCCCTTGTATGACGGCCTCCACTCCAGATACCACCTTCCACCTCAATCAAAATCTTTGTACCCGTTATTAAAAAATCTGCTCTCCATTTACGTGTTGGATGGAATTTATATTCCTGTTCAAAACCAATCTTGCACGCTCTTAAATGCGTTGCCAGTACCATTTCACCCACACTTGGTTGTCTGGCAACTTGCTTTGCTGAACGCCGCTTTTTATTTTTCTTTATCGGAAATAACTTGCGGTATTCAGCAATGCTGACTGATGACATCAAGCACCACCTTTCAGCAAATGGTCCAATTGATTAGCAAAGCAGTTATAAACTCGCGCTTTATCCTGATCACCTAAAAGGCTGGATGAATGAGCATCTTGTTTATACTTCTGAGCCAGTTTTTCAATTGACTCCCTTAGTTCAACCAGAGTGCTTTGCTTTTTACCGCTGAGTGGTTCAATTGAGCGCGATACGTGGTCAGCCATTTCTTTTTCCATATGATCGAAGTAACTTTGACGTGCTAAATCTCTCGACTTGATTAGCTCTGGTGAAATAAGCTTTTCCATTTCACGGCGTTGCGCTTCAATCCATTTACTGTCCATTATTTAAGCCCTCTACATTTAAAATCGCGCTCTGCAATTCATTCATCTTTTGAGTTATCAAAGCGCCTGTTCTTGGATACTTATTTCTTAATCCTCCATTCAGCATGAAATAACGCCTCATGTAAGCCTTTGCTTCTGGAAGACCACCATACGAATTAATTAATTGCTCAGCTTCACAGTGGTTGCATTTATGCATTTTCACTATCCCCGTATATTGATTCGTAATCGCGGATGTATCGCTTTAAATCTTTTATGTGCTTGTCTCTTTTGAATGGAGCTTCAAAGTAAAGCTTCTTGCATCTTTCAATGCCGCCCCATCTGCTTACATAACCCAAAGACTCCACCAGACGCTTGAGTTCAGAAAGGTCTACAAAATACTTTTCTCGATCAGCCTTGCTAATCTCTACACTTTGACCACATTGGAACTCGAAACCTTCATTCCATTCAGTTGCGTTAGAAGGTGCTGAATCTACGATTTCCTTCGCGTATTGCAGTCCTTTATCTCTAATCAATTTAGATGCTTTCATGCATTCGCCCCTTCAATTAACTTAAGAATATTTCTAGGAATTGGCATACCTTCACGATGGCACATCTCTGCGTATTCGTGCGGATTGTCAAAAGGATCTGGACCTAGCTCTTGTTTGAGTTCTGGCTCTTTTTCCTTAGCCTTAAGCTTTTGTACTGGTGCAGGTTTACGACCATTGATTTTTAAACGTTCCATCAATGATTTGAGATGCTTTTGTGCTTCGTCATTTGAAACTGGTATATGCACTTTTTGCTCATTTTTCTGAGCTAATAAAATTGGTTCTTGGTACCAAGCTTGAACTTTTCCTTTTAACTGAGCTTCCGCTTTGTACTCGTCATATACCTTGATAAATTCCATTTTGGCTTTGTACATTTCGCCGTCTTGAATAAGCGAATAAACTTGATCAAGTACAAATTTGGCTAATGTAGTAATTTCTTGGTTTTGCTCACGCCCATCAGGCAATCTCACTTTCTTGTGCTGAGTGATTTGGGTGTATTCACAAGCCTTAACCCAAGCCTTCTCAGCGCTCCACCAATCATCACCCATGCACATAGCACGGAATTCAGCGAAGTTAGGCATGTATGTATTTGTACTTGCGTAAAATAGCGCTAAGCCTCTTTGAAGTTGGTTAGGTGTAACCCCAACCAATGCTTTAGCAAGCTGCTGTTCAACGATTTGCATTGGAACGGCATTTTTCCCCTCTACTGGAAAATTCTTATTGAACTGAACAGCGTATTTAGTTCTGTAAGCCGCAATTAGTTCTTTTAAAAAACTTTCAAATGGTGCTAATTCATTCATGATTAATAGCCTCCGATATATTGCTGGTCAGGGGTAACATCAATCACGTTTGAACGGTTGCTCTCAGCGTACATCTGAGTGAAATAACCCGGTTCTTCAGGAACGTTATGAGATTGTGGGTTTTCCTGAATTTGATTTTGGCGAGGTTCAAATACACCCTGATAATTTCCGATAATTGAGTTTTCCAGTGATTGGTTAGCCAAAGGTCCAAACGAGATAAGTTTTTTAAGGATTAGCTTTACTGCGTTTTCAGAAAGTGGTTTTTTGATGCTGATACGCATATCAACAAAATTGTTCCACAGCTCTGGATCTACACATGCTGGCAGTTCAACTGAACGTGGATTAAATTCATTTGGTTTTTCTGTTTTAGGTTTTTCAGAAACAGACTCTCTTTTTTTATTTATTTTTTTATTACTTTGAGAGTTGTTTTTGATAGTGATACTTTGTGTGTTAAAAATTTTTACTAGTAGCGGTAAAAAATTTTTACTAGTGTAGTTAAAATTTTTAACTAGCAGTGGTAAAGAATTTTTACTAGTCTGTCCATAAATTTCAGGTAGTAAAAATTTTTTACTAGGGAATTTAAGCACTAAACCAACGCTAGTATCGTTACCTAATTTGAATGTATTTCCATGAATTGTGCTTGGTTGTTCCACGACTAAACCGACCTTGATAAGCTCATTAAGGCACTTAACAACAGTCGGTCTACTCTTCCCTGTAATCTCTTCAAATTGAGATAAAGAGATGGAATCCATCTCCTTATTCCAACCGCGAGTTTTACGGCAAATAACCAAGTAAATTTTGCATGCAGCATCAGAGATTTTATTTAAAACCTCATCAACAAATGCATTAGGTACTTGAAATGAATTTGGTACAAAATTACTCATGTGATTTTGTCTCCAATTTGACAAGGCCACGCATTTCCAACTGACGAATAATTCTTGGAGGAATAAATTCGTTGTTGATTTTGTAGCGAATGCGCGACTTTTCTTTCACCTGAATTAGCTTGTGCCCATCCTCCATAAGACGGCGAACTGCTATAGCCTGCCCCCATATGAGTTAATTCTTCAAGTTGATAAAATCTTTCCTGAGCCTCAATTGCGGCATTCATAACTGAAAGTGGCATAGCTGCTAATTCTTTAGCCGAATAGATCTTTACTGGTTGTTCCAGTGGAATTACCACCTCTAGCGGTGTGGTGGAAACGGAAATATCCTGTTTTCTTTTTGCTGCATATCTCACTTTTCACCATCCTTTGGCTTAACATAGCCTCCAAAAGAATCAACCAAACACGCCTTGGTTAAGCTGGTTACAATCTGCTGTGCTAACCACTGCGTTATGCGAAATTGACGAGCCATAGCCTCTGAAAATTCAACTTTGGTTACCGCTGCATTATTTTCGTCATAACCTTTGTTGCGTAAATTTTGCTTTTTCACCTCAAACAGGTGCCCAAGTACTCGCAATGCAGGTTCATAAAAAGATTGGATTTCACTTTGCTGACGAGAAACTTTGATTTGCTGTGTAAAGCTGTTCATGACACCTCCGCTAATGCTTGCTCAGCGCTTGTTAGTCGGCGTTTGGCGTTAAGTTCAGCAACTGTTGCTGTTCGTATTTCTTTTGATGAAACCAGAAACAAATGATTTTGTGATTTGATAGTCCATAAACTAGTCAGGGTTTTATTTTTGACTTCAAACAAATCATTTGATTTAAAACTTCGACACTCTTTAGTAAGTACTACAACGTCACCCACTAAAAATTCTGGCTGGTTGCGTTCGGTTGTTTGATTTGATAAATTAGTTTTATTCATTTGATTCATCTCGACTGAATGCCTATAAACCACTCCTGTTTGCGCAGGTAGTGGTTTTTTAATATCCAAGTTTTTCCTTTTGACCACTGATTTCGTCATGAAATAGGTCATCAACTGTTTCTATACGGTTCATCCAACTTTTAGACATGACTAAAAGTGCAGCAACACGTTCCTTATCAATGCTCTGGTAATCTTTAGGAACGACTTTTAATCCAAGCAAACTCAATAGCTCGCAAAACATTTCAATCTCATTCAAACCATTGTTTTTCTTGTCTGTTTTAAGCCGAGTAATAGTGCTTGGATCAACCTTTAAATGTTCAGCAATCTCTTTTTGATTGCTTATATCAAGGCCATGCAATATGCGGGATACGCCATTTCTGGCACTTGCAGAAATATCAACTGATAATTTGCTCATCTTGTTACCTAAGCCACTTGTTTGGTTTTGCAATGCTTTTTCCAAAGCTTTTGTAATTTGGTTGCAATTTCATGCGATAAGCGTTTACCACATACCCCGCGCTCTAAATCACTAACGTAATTCTGTGAGCACCCGATCTCGGTACCAATTTGAGTTTGTGTTAAGCCCTTTTCACGCAAATCTGAAATCATGTTTGGCCATTGATTCATGCGAAGCTCCTATATTTTTAGGTGAATATATAGGTTTTCCGATATTTTAACAATAGCCAAAGCGATACTAATTTGTATCAGAATTCCGATATACGTATTTAAGGAAATACATATGGCTACTTTGGGTGAAAACTTAAAAGCAATACGAAAAGCAAAAAAGATGACTCAAAAAGAGTTAGCTCAGAAATCTGGTGTAAAACAATCTGTAATTTCTGATCTTGAAACAGGAAATGCCAAGTCGACAGGTTCAATACTTGAATTAGCAAATGCCCTTGGGGTTACAGCTGAAGAATTAAAAAAAGGTGTAGTTGGGGAACTTATTACCACCAACGTTGTGCCAGTTCAAGCTCGAATGGCACCCGTTTTATCTTGGGTACAAGCAGGTAATTTTACTAATGTTGAATCAGTAGATATGTCTCAAGTTACGGAATGGTTCCCTCTCCCAGATGATTGCGAAAAATGTTTTTATTTAAAAGTACGTGGCGTAAGTAATGAACCCGATTTTGTAGAAGGTGATTATATTGTTGTAGATCCGACAGTATATTATTCAGATATGCAATCTGGAGATATCATTGTCGTCCGTAAAGACAAAGATGCTACTTTCAAAAAACTGGTTATTGAATCTGATGGAACAAGGTATCTAAAAGCGATTAACCCAAATTTTCATCCCAATATCATTCCAATTGACGAAGATTGCTATTTTATTGGTCAAGTAATAGATTCATTGAGATATACATACCGTGGAAAACGAAGAGTAAGAAAGAGTTAAGATGAAAGTTTTTAAAATAATTTTGTTATTGCCAGTCTTAGTTTTAACTGGATGTTCAGACACTATTAGCCGAGCTGAACATGATGCTATCGTGTATGAGAAAGATCAGAAAATTGCTGAATTAGAAGAGCATATTGCTGAGTTAGAAGCTAAACTAGAGGAAGTAAACAATCAATTTGAGCGCTTTGAAAATGAAAATTGGCGTGACGTCGTTCCAGATGTGGATAATGCTCTTGATGACTTAAATAGTGAAGTTGAAAATAATCCTTCATCAAACTACTAACAGTGCTAGACCATAAATATCAATTAAATAATTTTAATTAATCCCCCCTTGTTAAAGTGATTTTTGTGTTTCAAAAGATCAATATCGGAATACCAGTAAAAATATCGGAATAACTATTGACTACAAATATCGGAAATGCGATATTTGTCTCGTAGACAACAAAAAAGCACACCGCCCCTCCCCAGGTCCGATGTGCTTTTGCAAAACTGCGAGATCAATTATGAACGTAAAAGTTAACTCATTCAACTCATTTGCATTTGTCAGCATGGCTGCTCTTGCAATCTCTGGTGGTTCTTTAGTTGCTTGCCAATTGCAACCAGCTTTCCAAACAAAAGAAGCTCCTTCTCTATTTACCCCTAAGACTCAACCAAGTACTTACGGTGTTTTAACCGCAAAAATCACAGGTAAACATTCTGGCGTTGCCGTCATCAAATTAGATAGCTTCCGTTTAAATGTGAGCTTTGATTTTGAAGCCCATCCTGACAGCTACGGCGTTCCGGGTTCTGAATTCACCACTGTTGATATTACTCAACTCACAGTAAATGAAATCACTGACATTAACGGTAAGTCATATAACGATTTCACCGAATTTGAAGACATCCGAAACATCAATGGCCTTCTAAAAGGTTTCATCGAACGTAACAAGTTGTTGGAGGCTTAAAGATGACTAATTTCAAAAAACACCCAGACGGCTACAAGTCATTTTTAGGCCGTGATGATAAGGGCCTCTACTCTGTTCGCATTGGCTGGCAAGTGTACGCATCTAATGCTAATGGCTCAGTTCTTTACAAAGTTAAGGGTGAAGTTAAGACACCTTTGGAAGTTGAAAAGTTCAAAACCGACTATCCAAAAGTTTGGAATGAACTAACCCAAGAAATCGATTTTCAACGTCGAAAGCAGCTCGCAATAAAGCTACGGGAAACAAACATCCCGACTTATGACCGCAAAAACTATAAGCGTTCTCGCGGCTTCACTGGCTCAAGATAAGGATAAGAAAAATGGCGTTGCCGATTATTACTGCTGACCAAACTTTATTGGTTCAAGCAATTATTGTGTACCTATACGCTGATCCGGGTTTAGGTAAATCATCGATGGGCTTTACTGCGGAAAAAGCAATTTCTTTTGACTTTGACCGTGGTGCTCACCGTACTGGTGAATTACGTCGTGGTGCGGTTGTTCAGGTTCAACAATGGAGTGATGTTGCAAACCTTACTCCGCAGGACTTAGCACCATATAAAACCGTAGTGATTGATACCGTGGGTGCAATGCTTGAATGCATTAAAACCCACCTGTTACTTACGGCAAATAACCGTCAAAAAGATGGTTCTTTAAAGTTAAAGGCTCAAGGTTTAGCGAACCAAACGTTCAAGCAATACATCAATACTTTGATCAGTTTAGGTAAAGATGTTGTTTTCATTGCACACGCATCAGAAGATCAAAACGGTGATCAAATTATTTACCGACCAGATCTGGGTGGTAAAAACCGTAACGAGCTTTACCGTATCGCAGATGTTATGGGTTATCTAACAACTGTTACTACTGGTGAAGGTAAAAATGCCCGCGTTATTAATTTCAAACCTTCGCCTACACATCATGCGAAAAACTCAGGTGCATTAGGCGGTGAAACTGGTGAAGTGTGGGTACCAGATCTCAAAACACATCCAACTTTCTTGGCCGACCTGATTACTCAAGCTAAAGACCACATTAACACCTTAACGCCTGCACAACTTGTAGCAGCTAAAGCCCAAGAAGAGCTAGAAAACTGGAAACAAAGCTGTGAAGAAGCTGAGCATGCAGGCGATTTAAATCAATTAACTGAGTCGCTTGATAAAGAGCACATGTATTACCAGAACATGCGCCAAGCAATGTTAATGAGAGCTAAAGCATTGAATTGCACGTTTGATAAGCAACGTGGCACTTGGATTAGTCCACCTGAATTTAACGGTATCTCAGATCAACAAAGAGATGAACTTCAAAACTTCATAGCTGAACGCGGCCTAGACGTGAAAACAGTTTGTGAACACTTCGGCATAGATGCCCTTATCCAAATTGAAGCAGCAAAACTGCCAGCAGTTAAACAAGAAATTGAAATATTGTCTAAAACAGGTATTAGAGCATGAAAAATTATTTACTGGAGGAACCTTTCTGATGTCGAAACAAACTACTCCAGATTTTCTATTCGAACCAAAGCTGCTACCAATGCAGCTTTTCGAGAAGTTCATTGTGTTCAACGTAAATGCCGGGTATCGCGGGAAAGGTACACCGCTCGGCGTGAACTTGATTAAAGGTAATAAAGCCACCCTTTCAGTAAGCAACGAAGGTGTGATGAACAAAGCAGCTCAAGAGCGATACAAACTAATGCTTTTGAAATATTTCAAAGAAGGTCGCTCTGCAATGGATGAGCTGGACCATGAAGTTAAACGTATTTATAGAATGGTGGCCTAAATGATTGATCTAAAACAAGAACTTGAAGATTTTGATGCTTATTTTTTTAAAAGACATGGTGAATTGCCCTTAGATCCTTCCTCTGAGGAATACGCCAATAAATCATATCTAAAACACGAGATGTTTAAGGCATGGAAAGCAAGAGCTAAAGCTCAGGCGGTGCCGGAGACTCATCTATTAATTCCAAAGGAACCAAATCGCAAAACTATAATGGCAATGGCTTGTGTCTGCTTAGGGGCTGTTGGTTCAGGTCCAGAGTTCCTTACTCTTAAAGAAGCTAAAGATGTTTACAGTGCACTAGTTGAAAAAGAATCGGGAGCTGAAGGATGAGTGAATCAACTTTATGGGCGGTTGCAATGCGACCTGAAGGTTACAGCCCTTTTAGACAAACACCAGCAGCTTCTAAAGAGATAGCTGAGAGAGCTGTTGAGCGTTATAGAAAAATGCATGAAAAGGAAGGCAACAACTTTTTCTTAGAAATCTTCGATGATGTTATTAAAGTTCAGAAATGGCACGGTTCCCGCAAAGATCATATTAAAAATCTATTTTATGTAGAGAGTTGGTTTAGTGAACCTATGTACCAATGCTTTGATTTGAAGACAGCTGAACGTGTTTTTAAATTTGATGAAATAGTAATTTGCTACAAGAAAGGTTCTGCCCCTCTTGTAACCAAAAGCTTTGATGAAGCAAAACTATTTTATGGATCTAGTGAGACGGGTTTTAAATATCAGATCCAACCAATAGAACCACCTGAAAACCTTTTCAATTGGTTTCATCCAGATATTGAATTGTTTGACACCATTGAAGAAGGAGCAGAAGCCTATACAAGAGAACAGTGGGCACAACTTCAGATGAATCTTAGAGTTGAAATTGAAACTCAACTATTAGATTACGATGAAATACCAAATATACCGGAAGATG
Source organism: Acinetobacter sp. AOR43_HL (assembly GCF_027854635.1). NCBI lineage: Bacteria > Pseudomonadati > Pseudomonadota > Gammaproteobacteria > Moraxellales > Moraxellaceae > Acinetobacter > Acinetobacter sp. AOR43_HL. The sequence goes on along the minus strand of NZ_JAKTHX010000033.1, from coordinate 65,860 downwards.
CAGTAGTTTGGCCCAACTGGAAGCCAGAACCGCCAGAACAAGGACTCTTTTTAATTGCAGCATTTGATTCAGAAGACGGCCCTGTACTTTGGTGGGCAAATCCTAAAGCGGAAAGTAAGGAGGGGTAAGGTGGATAAATATCTGACATCTAACAATGTGTGTGAGATGTTTCATATTACTAAACGCACACTTAATCGGTGGGAAATTAACACTCCTTGGGGTATTCCCTTCCCAGCCCCAGCTTTAAGTTCTGAAGGCGGGACAATGAAAAGATACCTCGCTACTGATGTAATGAAGTGGGAGGAAGAATGCCAGCAAAAGAAGCAACTAAAAAAAGCTATATAAGTTGTACCGAAGCTAACAATCAGCAAACTTGATGAAATTAGTCCAGATCAATGATTGTTAGCATATTTACGTTACTATATACTGTCCGCCGAATCACGGCTTGCTAGATAAACTCAGCAATTTCATTTATGTACATAATGGTGTACATATAATGAAACCAAGGAAGCAAGAATATACTTTTCCCGTTTAATTATAAGGGTTTAGGCGATATGGCATTAATCGTTCAAAAATATGGCGGTACTTCTATGGGTACCCCCGAGCGCATTTTAAATGTTGCTCGTCGTGTGAAGCGTTGGCATGATCACGGTCACAAGGTTGTTGTGGTCGTATCTGCAATGAGTGGTGAAACAAACCGCTTACTTGCTCTCGCTAAAGCCATTACCGAAACACCTGACCCACGTGAGTTAGACCAAATGGTTTCAACCGGTGAACAGGTGACGATTTCCATGTTAGCTATGGCACTTAATTCGATTGGTGTGGAAGCTAAATCCTATACCGGACGTCAAGTCGGTATTAAAACTGACAGTGCATTTACCAAGGCGCGTATCGAGTCTATTGATACAGATGTCATGACCAATGACCTAGATGCAGGCCGTGTTATTGTGGTTGCTGGTTTCCAAGGCTTTGATGCTAATGGAAATACTACAACACTAGGTCGAGGTGGTTCAGATACTTCTGGTGTTGCTCTTGCTGCTGCTTTAAAAGCTGACGAATGCCAGATTTACACTGATGTAGATGGTGTTTACACCACTGACCCTCGCGTTGCTCCTAAAGCCAAAAAAATCGACCGTATTTCTTTTGAAGAAATGCTAGAAATGGCATCATTAGGTTCTAAAGTTTTACAAATTCGCTCAGTAGAGTTTGCCGGGAAATATCAAGTTCCTTTACGTGTATTATCAAGCTTTGATAATGACGACGACGGCGTTTTTGACGACGAATTTAAAGAAAATGTTGGTACACTCATTACTACTGAGGCAGAAGATACTATGGAACAGCCAATTATTGCAGGTATTGCTTTTAACCGTGACGAAGCAAAATTAACGATTTTAGGTGTACCTGATGAACCAGGCATTGCTTCTAAAATCTTATCACCAGTAAGTGATGCCAATATCGAAGTCGATATGATAGTGCAAAATGTTGAAGAAGATGGCACAACAGATTTCACATTCACAGTAAACCGTGTTGATTTAGCGAAAGCTGAAAAAATCTTAAACGAAACTGCTAAAAATATTGGTGCACGTGAAGTTTCAACACGTGATGACATCGTTAAAGTGTCTATCGTTGGTGTAGGTATGCGTTCACACGCAGGTGTAGCGAGCAAAATGTTCACTGCCCTTGCTGATGAAGGTATTAACATTCTTATGATTTCAACTTCTGAAATTAAAGTTTCTGTGATTATCGACGAGAAATACCTTGAACTTGCTGTTCGCTGCTTACATACCGCTTTTGGTTTGGATCGTGAATATGGTGAAAGCAGCGCCCGCGCTTAATTTTACCAACCGGTCAAGAATTCATTAAAAAATGTTTACTTGTCCGACAATAATCAAAGAAAACACAGAGCCGCTATAGTTTTTTTTATAGCGGCTCTGTTATATTAAACGGAAAGTTTTTTGGCAGAGATTATCAAAATATGACTTTGTTCTCATATTTCTGTTAGAATCTGACTGAAAACTGAGGTTGAGCTTTTTATTTGGGTACCAATATTGCAGTTTTAAGCGTTTAGCAAGGAGATAAACATGCTGATTCTGACCCGCCGTGTCGGGGAAACATTAATGATTGGGGATCAAGTCAGTGTTACTGTGCTTGGCGTCAAAGGAAACCAGGTTCGTATTGGTGTGAATGCACCAAAAGAGGTTTCTGTTCATCGCGAAGAAATTTATCAACGTATTCAACATGAACGTGCAATGCATGAACACCTTCAACATCTTGATCAAGATTATCAAGTTTCTTATGAAGATGATAATTATGCACAGAAAAACTTCAATCGTTAGTATGAAGTTGTTCTCTCCCTAATTAAAGCGACTTTATAGTCGCTTTAAATTTTTTAAGTGGTTGTATTTATAGACCTAAAGCACGTTTAACAGGTGCATAACTACGACGATGCTGATCAATCACGCCATGCACGGCAATCGCTTCAAAATGTGCTTTGGTTGGATATCCTTTATGTTTGGCAAAACCAAATAACGGATATTGCTGATCTAATTCTGCCATCTGTCGATCTCGTGTCACTTTTGCCAAGATACTTGCTGCACTAATTTCAGCATGGCTTGCATCTCCACCAACAATGGCTTCACAAGGAATAATAATTCCTTTCGGAATTTGATTACCATCAACGATCACTTTTTGAGGTTGAGTTTTCAAGCCATCAACAGCGCGTTGCATAGCCAAAAAAGTCGCCTGTAAAATATTTAGCTCATCAATTTCAGCATGAGTTGCTTCAGCAATTGACCAAGCTAAGGCTTTTTCTTGTATTTCAATAAACAACTTTTCACGTTTCTTTTCAGTTAATTTTTTAGAATCATTTAATCCTAAAATTGGATTATTCGGATCTAAAATAACGGCTGCTGCCACAACCGAACCTACTAAAGGTCCCCGTCCCGCCTCATCTACACCAGCAATAAACATCAACTCACTACCTTTAAACAAAAGAGGCTGATCAATAGTAATCAGCCTTCTTTAACACATAATTTATTAATTACTTTTGTAAAGCTTCTGCCACACAAGCATTTACAGTTTTAGAAACCACTTGGTTTACGATTGTAGCACGTGTATTTACATCAAGTGCAGCTGCAGCTAATTCTACTGCTGTCACACTGTTTGGAGCCTTTTCGCTCACACAACCACAAACATTGGTTTGGATGCTATCACGTTGCTCAGCAGTCATATATTTTGTTGCTGTTTTCCAAGCTGCGACATTATTAATCTCTGTAATACATTTCGCATTTACAGCAACCTTTAACGCAGCAACTCCCAATTGTTGAGTTGTGGTTTGTGCAGAAGCAGCACCTGTACCAGTGCCTGTAGTTGTTGCACATGCTGTTAAAGCTAAAACAACTGGTGCTAGAGCGAGCATCAATTTTTTCATCATTTTTTCCTTTGATTGAACGTTGGCAGCGCGTATTGTGCCTAAACTCAACTTTAGAAGAAACAAATAATTTGATGCATTTATGCAAACTATTTTGCCGAGCGAAATTCAGCCCATCAAAAGCTTTTTTGGGGTAAAACGTTCTGTTTTTAGCACGCTCTGTCACATTTAAAACATTTCTCAAAATCTGTGCTTTCCCCTAAAATCAAAAATCAAAACGACAAAAAAAGGGTCTTTTATGCCTGCTGCTTCCTCTCAGTATTACACCCGTACCGCACAAATTCTGCATTGGGTGATGGCAATCATTTTCATCGTCGCATGGGTTATTGGCTTTTATAGTGGAAATTTTTTAAGCTATGACGTTGATGGCAGCTTTAAAGGTGATGTGATTACGTTGCACAAGAACATTGCAACCACCATTATTTTTTTAGTCATTATCCGGATTTTATGGCGCTATACACATCCAGCTCCAAAACTACCTGACACCATGTCACCGATGATGAAAACTCTGGCACACGTGGGTCATCTATTCCTTTATGTGATTTTGGTGGCTTTACCTGTCACTGGTTGCTTGTTTAGTTGGAGTGCTGGTCACCCTGCTCCTGTTTTATATTTGTTTGAAATTCCGCGTTTAGTGCAAGATAACCCAGAGCTTTTAGCTGTTGTTAAACCATTACATATTTATATTTCTTGGTTTGCCGGTTTTCTCATTGTTGGGCATGTACTAGCAGCTTTAAAACATCACTTTATTGATAAAGACAATATTTTAAATAGTATGACTAAACAACCTAAATAAACCTGATGTATAAAAAAACCGCCTGAGATAGGCGGTTTTTTTTATTTAGATTTTTTGGATTTCTGCAATCCACTTTTGTTTCTCTTCATCTGAAATGAAAGAAGCTTCAAAAGAATTAATTGCGAGTTGCTTCAACTCATCATTGTTTAAGTCTAATGCTTGCTGGATGGCAAAGAAATTATCATTCATATATCCACCGAAATATGAAGGATCATCTGAGTTAACCGTCACATGTACGCCTTTTTGTAAAAGGCGGCGGATATTATGATCTTTCATATCCTTAACAACACATAGCTTTAAGTTACTTAAAGGACAAACCGTTAATGGCATTTTTTCATTAATTAAACGCGTCATTAACTGTTCATCTTCTTCAGAACGCACACCATGATCAATACGATTCACTTTAAGTAGATCTAAAGCTTCCCATACATATTCAGGCGGACCTTCTTCGCCAGCGTGAGCAACGATTAAGAAACCTTCTTCACGCGCCTTAGCAAAAACACGTTCAAATTTAGCTGGCGGATGCCCTACTTCACTTGAATCGAGGCCGACTGCAATAATGTCTTGTTTAAATGGTAAAGCTTGTTCAAGTGTTTCAAATGCAGCTTCTTCACTTAAATGACGTAAGAAACACATAATCAGTTGAGAGCTGATACCAAACTTAGCTTTGGCATCTGCACAAGCACGCTTTAAACCATTAATCACAGTTGAGAACGCAACACCACGGTCTGTGTGGGTTTGCGGATCAAAGAACATTTCAGTGTGAACAACATGATCTTCGGCACATTTCTCAAAATAAGCCCATGCTAAATCATAGAAGTCTTGTTCATGTACAAGAACATTTGCACCAGCATAGTAAATATCTAAGAATGATTGAAGATTATGAAAGTTATAAGCTTGCTTTACTTCTTCAACAGATTTGTAAGGAATCTGAATCTGATTGCGCTGGGCAATTGCAAACATTAATTCAGGTTCGAAAGTCCCTTCAATATGCACATGCAATTCGGCTTTTGGTAAGGCGCGAATCAGCTCGACTTGATTCATATTAACTCCACGTCTAAAGAAAAAAGGGTGTGGTCAAAATCACACCCTTTTATAATTTTCTTCTTATTGAAAACTATGTCTAAGATAGCTCAAGAAGAAAATTATAGTAAATCATATTAACCGCCAAACGCGATAAATTTAAATACCCAAAGCGCAGCAATAATCCATACCATGTACGGTACAGTTTTTGCCTTACCCGTGAATAATTTAACTAATGCATAGCTAATAAAGCCCATTGCAATACCATCAGCAATTGAATAGGTGAATGGCATAAATACAATGGTTAAAAATGCTGGAACAGCTTCAGTAATATCATCCCAATCAATGTGAGTGATCCCTTGGATCATCAACACACCAATAAACAATAAAGCTGGCGCCGTTGCAAAACCTGGTACAGATTGAGCAAGAGGTGCTAAAAATAAACAGCAGATAAATAAGACTGCAACCACAACAGCAGTTAAACCAGTACGTCCGCCTGCTGCTACACCTGAAGCTGATTCAATATATGGTGTAGTTGAAGATGTACCTAATGCGGCACCTGCAACGATTGCAGTAGAGTCTGCAAATAATGCTTTCTTCAAACGAGGTAATTTACCGTCTTGTAAAAGACCTGCACGGTGTGAAACACCAACCAAAGTACCTGTACTGTCAAACAAGTCGACAATAAAGAATACGAAAATGACGCCGACCATACTTGCTGTAAATAGACCTTCAAAGTCCATTTGCATGAATGTTGGTGCAATTGAAGGAATTTGACCCACTACACCCTTAAATTCATTTAAACCTAAAGCAGTAGCGATGGCCGTAACCACTAAAATACTAATAATGATTGCACCGCGAACCTTTAACTGGTGTAAAACCACAATCATTAAAAATCCGAATAGCGCTAATAATACTGTAGGCTGTTTGATATCGCCCAAACCGACTAATGTCGCTTGGTTATCAACAATGATTCCAGCATTTTTTAGTGCAATAAGTGCTAGGAACAAACCAATACCACCGCCGATTGCAAACTTAAGTGACATTGGAATCGCATTAACAATCGCTTCACGAATTTTAAAGAAGCTAATTGCAAGAAAGACAAGGCCTGAAACAAAAACAGCGGCTAAAGCTGTTTGCCATGGCACGCCCATCCCCATACAAACCGAGTAGGTAAAGTAAGCGTTTAAACCCATACCAGGGGCCAGTGCGATTGGATAATTAGCAATGATCCCCATTACTAAACATCCGATTGCTGCTGCCAAACAGGTTGCAACGAATACGGCACCATGATCCATGCCGGTTTCAGATAAAATGAGTGGATTGACAATAATGATGTAACACATCGTTAAGAATGTAGTTACACCAGCAAGAACTTCAGTTCGGAAAGTGGTTTTATTGTCGCTTAGCTTAAATAAACGCTCTAACCAGCCTGCCGAAGAATTGGGCGCCGCCATAAGTAGCCTCTATACAAAATCTGAACTGTGGAATATTTATGTCTATGTAGGTCGCTGAACAATATTGTTTTTCTGTTCAGTCCTATAAACAAGAATCTCAAATTTAAGAAGCAACAAATATGCCACTCATTTGATTTCTAGCTTTATACATAGCAAACAACCACAGCCCCTCTTGAAACACAAAAAAGCTGCATAACCCCTATGCAGCTTTTTTACTATACGTTCAATAAGTTTAACAGATTCAACAGAAACATGATCAAAATTTATGAAAAGATATGACCAATGACACTGTAAAAAGTTAGAAATTTATAGCTCGTTATTGCTAGAAAATAATTTTTTTCTCGCCAATATATTGTTGCATATGAAAAGAAGCTAAATTGCTGTGATGAGCATGATTCGGATTTCGTTCGATACTTTGCAGGTTTTTTTCAGCTTCTTGTATGATCTGCATTAGCTCTTGATGTCTTTTATTTTGAGTATCTAAATAAGCCCAATACCCTAATACAAAGACGATACCCACACACAACACTATTAATACTTTATTGATCATTATTATTATCTCTATGTTTTTAATGTTAATGATCTTAACAAAAAATTATAGCTTTGTGAATATTTTCACATTTATTTACAATAACACACTCTTATTCAAATTATTGAAAATAAAAGTTATTTTAAAAATATCATTAAAAAAACTACTAAATACTAAACTTTTCCATTGAAAAGTAACTTTATTTAATAAGAGCTTATTTTAGTTATTTTTAATATTATCTTTTTATCGGCTTTAACTCTTAAGTTATTTTAAAGACAGAGCATAGACAAATGTGTATATGGCTTGAAATTTGTTTTTATTTGCTAAGCTTTAAATGAAATAAAAAGGAGCTATTTTCGTTAATGTACTTTTCTTTAAAATTGTTTCTTTAGCGACTAATTTCTATGTTGCATGTTTAGCTTTAAAAGTAAAAATTCATCTCAAAGAAATCTTCATCTTATTTAAAAAATATTTTTCTCCTTTGACTCTATTGGTTGACTAGCAAAATTACCTCCAAATTTTATCGTTCTATAAATCGCACCAAGCTTTCTATTTTCATAGCTTCACTCCAATAAACGCTACGATAAACTGTACTCAGATAAAAAATTAAATCAGGAGAATACATCATGTTTGATATGCGTTTATCTCACGAGCGTGGTGCAGCACATCATGGTTGGTTACAATCAAAACATAGCTTTTCATTTGCTAACTATTGGGATCCTAAACAAGTTGGTTTTTCGGATCTGCTTGTAATTAACGATGATAACGTTGCTCCATCTAAAGGCTTTGGTACTCACCCTCACCGTAATATGGAAATTATTTCCTATGTACTTGAAGGTGCATTAGAGCATAAAGACTCGATGGGTACAGGCTCTGTGATTGTGCCGGGTGACATTCAGCTGATGAGTGCAGGTCGTGGCGTTGCTCATAGTGAATTTAACCATTCAGCTCAAGAAGGCGTTCATTTCTTGCAAATTTGGGTTGTTCCAAATGAAGTGAATACAGAGCCGGGCTATCAACAAGTTCATATTGATGAAGCAGACAAACGCGGTAAATTGCATTTGATCATCTCACCAAAAGGTGGCGAGAAAACTTTATCGATCAAACAAGACATTAATATTTACTCAGGTCTTTTTGATGGTGAAGAAACTGCTGACTTTGTGATTCCTGATGGTCGATATGTGTACCTACACGTTGCTAAAGGTCGTGTTGATGTAAATGGTAAAACTTTTAATACTGGCGACGCAGCACGTATTCGTGACGGTGGAAGCTTATCGTTTACCAATGGTGATCATGCCGAAATTTTGATTTTCGATATGCGTCCTGAAGAAGTTCCAACCATGCCATAAAATCAATTAAGCCCTCACATAAAATTTTATGTGAGGGCTTTTTATCGTTACTTGGACTTATATAAATTCTAACGCTGCTCAATGCTCTTCTGAACGTGCCATCTCTGTATTGATATAGCTCATAATCATCGTGGTTAGTCCCTGCACCATTTCATCAAAACTAATATAAGGGTTTGGCAAAATAAGATGCCGTGCGACATTAAAAATTCCACTATTGATACAAATATAGGTAATTACAGGCAAATTATTGATTTTTAGGTATTTTGGATTATGCATCATATATTTCATGATCACTTCCATTAAAGCCTGTTCAATTTTGGGAATGTATTTGTCGTACTGCAATTCTCCTGCATAACGTAAAACAGTCAAATAGCGGTCATTATTTTTCTTTAATAAATCACTAAAAGTATAAAAAATCATTTCGATGACAGGCTCTAACTCCAGCTGTAAAATTGTCGGTGTAAGCTCTGTAATCATGTCCAGAATTTCCCGAACAAAAAAGTGATTCATCGCATCATAAATTTCTTCTTTATTTTTAAAATATTCGTATAAAGACCCGACACTCACCCCTGCAATTTCTGCAATATGACGTGTAGTGGTTCCACTCGGTCCATGAAGTGCCACTGCAATAAAACCTGCTTCAATAATCGTGTCGACAGTGACTTTGGCTCGAGTTTGACGTGGTTTACGCGTAGTCATACGATCTAATCAATAATCCGAACATAAAGTCAGATTAGCATGTAATCTGAGTAGGTAGAAACAAAAAAACAAAATCCGAATAGTTGTCAAACTTAAGTGAAAAAACTGAGAAAAATAGATCTCAATTTATCAATCAATTGATGTTTTAATTTATTATTTCCAGAGATTAGAAATAGATTTAATTTATTATTTTTCAAAAAGATAAATCCAATTTATTTAAAATTATTATTACAAAGAATGTCTATAAAATACTTTTATATATTTAAAAATTTACCCGAATTGAATCCGAACATAATGTCAGATTAATATGAAAAAATTAAAGAAGACTCATTCAGCAGCTCTTGTCTGCCTCAGTTCTTCTTCCGTTATTCAGCCAAATAATCAAACAAATAACGGAGCAACAACACCGTAGTCAATGCAGAGAATCATCTGTTTTTGAAAATGGAATTTTACAGTGCTTTGTTGATCATTGAGTTTATTGATTTTCATCAAAATGCACCACTACTTTGCCTCAGGGTGTCGCCATGATCTCGACCGCAGTTAAAAAATCATTCAACAAACTTAAATTTCAGCGTGAAATTAAGCTACCAGATTTTGCTAGCAAAAGCTCAATTCCAATCAGACATTTAAATATTGGTTTTGATGGAAAAGAAATTGATGTCAGATTCTATATGGACAATCAATTTGCTACTTTGTTTTTTGCCACACTTTCGGTATTTTTAACTTACGGTGAAGATCTGGTGATTGAAACCGCTCGCCATCACCGTGAATTTATCAAAGATCCAATATTAAAGCAGCGAGTAACGTCGTTGATTGGCCAAGAAGCAATTCATTCAAAATTGCACAATGAATATAACGATGCCCTTCAAGATGCTGAATATCCTGTCGCTCTATATCGTTTTCTTGGCTCAAACTTCTTTAAATATGTTTTCTTAAAGTTTCCACAGCCACTCAAATTATCAATGATGGCGGGTATTGAGCATTTTACTGCGGTACTTGCTGAATACATGATGAAGCATGAAAAGAACTTCTATTATTCAAATGACGAAAAAAGCCGCGCACTCTGGATGTGGCATATGCTTGAAGAGTCTGAGCATAAAGATATTGCCTACGATGTCTATCAACTTTTAAATGGTAGTTATGCACTACGTGCGTCTGGTTTCTTCCTCGCGCTATTTACCATTTTAGGTTTAATCCCTGCGACTACATTATTTGTCCCTGTTTTAAGAAAGCCACAAGAGATGCTGACCTTGAAATTCTGGAAGGACGCTCGTCGTGGTGTAGGCTTAATCTTTGGTCCAAAAGACGGAGTTTTCGGCAGTACGATTGGCCAAATTCTTGACTACTTACGCCCAGACTTTCATCCAAATGATCATGATACAACTGAATATCTTGAGTATTACAAAAAGAAATTGCTGACCGAAGGCGGCGCAATTGCTCCTTACTTTGTTAAAGAATTTACCCCACCAGTACGCATGTCTTAATCGTCCTGTATTTCCAGCTATCAAAGAGGTAGCTGGTATCTCTTCAAGCTATTTATGGATGAATCATGATTTTATTTGGCAAAAAGAAAGTTAAACCAAGCCAAAAAGCTTATGCCGTAGTGACGGGTGCAGGCAGTGGGATTGGTAGAAGTTTTGCAATTGAACTTGCGAAACGTGGTGGCAGCGTAGTGTGTGCAGATATTAATCTCGAAGCTGCTGAAGAAACAGTAAAACTTCTTGAACAAGAAGGCGCAAAAGCTTTTGCTATACGTTGTGATGTGGGTAATGCTGAACAAGTTAACCATCTCGCTGAAACTGCTGAAATTTTGCTTGGGCACCCTGTAACTCTTGTCATTAATAATGCTGGTGTAGGTTTGGGTGGCAAGTTTGACGAGCTAACCCTAGAAGACTGGAACTGGGTCATGAATATTAACCTTTGGGGTGTTATTCACGGTTGCCATGCATTTGTTCCCAAGTTTAAAAAGTTAGGTTACGGCGCGATTATTAATGTGGCATCTGCGGCATCTTACACGGCTGCACCAGAAATGACTGCTTATAACGTGACTAAAGCGGGTGTGCGTGCGCTTTCAGAAACGCTTTCTGCCGAACTGCGTAAGTTTAACATTAAGGTGAACGTGCTCTGCCCGACGCTGGTACCCACCAATATCATTAAAAATGGTCGAATTCCCGGACGCTATTCAAAGCTGGCGGACCATGCACTGATGAACTATGCGCTGACCACAAGTGACGATGTCGCAAGATTAACCCTTAATCGCCTTGATCAGGATGAGATGTATACCATTCCTCAAATTGATGCGAAGTTATTCTGGCTTATGAAACGTGCATCCCCAAGCTTGTATACCAAGTTCCTTGGTACATCGTACAAATTATTTAAATAAGAAATTTATAGGTAGTACACATATGACTGCGCAAATGAAAACAAATGCATCAGCAAAAAAAGCTGTCAAATCACCAAGCCATATTTTCGATACTTTTATTGTGGGTGCGGGCATTTCAGGGATCGCTGCTGCCATTCGCCTAGATCAAGTTGGTTATACCAATTATAAAATTATTGAAAAAGCTAGCCGCGTGGGTGGAACATGGCGTGAGAACACCTATCCGGGTTGTGGGTGTGATGTACCTTCTGCTCTTTATTCTTACTCATTTGCACCAAGTGCAAAATGGAGCCATTTATTTGCGCGCCAACCAGAAATCTTAAGTTATCTGGAAGATGTGAGTAACGAGTTTAATGTTACCTCTAAAATTGAGTTTAACAACGAGTTGCTTAACGCAGCGTGGGATGACTCACGTCATGTGTGGGTACTTGACACCACTACTGGTCAATATTTATCTAAAACCGTTATTTTTGCCACAGGTCCAATTACCGAAGCTCAAATTCCACGTCTTGAAGGCTTAGAAACATTTAAAGGCGAAATGTTCCATTCAGCGAAATGGAACCATGATTATGATTTGACAGGTAAACGCATTGCCGTGATTGGTACTGGCGCATCTGCCATTCAGTTTGTGCCACAAATTCAACCAAAAGCGAAAGAACTGTTTGTGTTCCAACGTACAGCACCTTGGGTATTACCAAAACCAGATACAGACTTGGGCGAGTTTAGTAAATCAGTCATTGCTAAATATCCGGCTATTCAGGCGAGCTGGCGTAAAAGTGTAGCGTTAACACTGAATGCAATTAACTTTGGTTTACGTAACCCTCTTGCGCTCAAACCAGTAAATGTATTGGGTAAGCAATTACTTAAATTGCAAATTAATGACCCAGTGCTACGTAAAAACGTAACGCCGAACTTTGACATTGGTTGTAAACGTATTTTATTCGCTAACAACTACTACCCTGCACTACAAGCACCGAACACCAAACTCATTCCTCATGGTTTAGTGAAAGTTGAAGGCAACACAGTGGTTGCTGCCAATGGTGAACGCCACGAAGTTGATGTGATTATTTGGGGTACAGGCTTTGAAGTATCTCATCCACCAATTGGTAAACGTGTCCATAATGAAAAAGGTCAATGTTTACAAGATATATGGAAAGATAGTTCACCAGAGGCTTACTTAGGAACCAACATTGAAAATGTACCAAATGCATTTTTAATTTTAGGACCTAACGTACTGGTTTATGATTCTTTCATTGGTTTAGCAGAGGCACAGCTCGACTATATCGTAGATGGCTTATTGAAAATTAAAAACAAAGGAATTAGCAAGTTAAATGTTAAATCTGATGTGATTAAAAAGCATAATGATTTAGTACAAAAGCACTTACAAACAACGGTATTTAATAGCGGCGGATGTAAGAGTTATTACCTTGATGCCAACGGTCGTAACTTTGCTGCATGGCCTTGGTCATTGAAAAAACTTAAACAACGTTTGAAAAAAGTAGATTTGAAAGATTATGAAGTGACGTATCAAACGACAAAAACTCACTAATTTGTATTTTCGATCAAATCAGTTGTAAGAAATAGGCAGTGTATTTTAGTTTTGCATGAAATACACTGCCTTCTTCGTTGAATATCTTCAAGAAATAAAAAAACAGGATAAAAATGAAAGAAGGACAATCAAGCCGTACTGCTGAGGCCGCTGCTGCATTACGGGCCAATCATTTTCAAAATACACAGAACCCTGTATTTTCAGATCCTTATGCTTTTGAGCTGACCAGTAAAGGCTGGAAAAAACTTCTCTCTAATTCACTGATTGTTAAAGTGATGAATTCTGCGGTTTTAAACCGTACTTTAGGTCTACTTACTGGACAAGTGGTCGGTCGCTCTCGTTATGCCGAAGATTTACTTGCTCAGGCAGTTCAACAAAATACTCAACAATATGTATTAGTGGGTGCTGGCCTAGACTCTTTTGCACTACGTGAATCACACTATTATCCTACTTTGAAAATTTTTGAAGTTGATCATCCTGATACTCAAGCGGCCAAACAAGCCAAGCTAAAAAAGTTAGGAAATATTCCTACTACCGTTGAGTTTGTCGCGATTAACTTTGAAAAAGAGTCTATTTCAGAAGCTCTGACCAGAAGTATCTATGATTCATCTGCTCCTGCATTTTTTTCATGGTTAGGCACAACGCACTATTTAAACCCACAAACGACCTTGCAAACTTTAAAAAGTATTGCTGAATTTGCTGCAAACGGTAGCGAAGTGGTACTCGACTATTCGACCGATTTTCAGGAATTAAACGGTATTGAGCGACTTGGAAGTATGGGCGTTGCACAATTTACCTATTTGCTGAAAGAGCCTTTATTGGGCCAATTTAAACCAAGAGATTTACATCAGGCCGTGGAGCAGATGGGATTTGAAGTGGTCGAAGATCTTTCCGGTGAAGCCATCACTGAACGATATTTTAATGCACGTATCGATGAAATTCGCCACACCTCAGCAACACGGTTATTGCATTTGTGTTTAAATAGAAAATAATATTGAAAGCCAACTTAGACTTTAAGTTGGCTTTTTTATAATCAAGATTAATAGCACCATTACCAGCTTGAACGCGGCTCTGGCCCATCGACATGCTTATTTAAAAATTGGCGTAAATGATCTAAAAAGTGCGCGACTTTAGGTGACAGATTCAGTCTCTCTAAATACACCGCATAGACATCTGCTGGTGGTGTTTCATAGTCCGCTAGCACTTGAACTAATCTACCACTTCTTAAATATTTTGCTACGTCCCACTCTGCTCGCATCAAAATACCATAGCCTTCTAAGGCCCAATTTAATGCAACTGCCCCATCATTGGTACTTAGTTGCCCATGAACTTTAACAGTTTCAACTTGTTTGCCATGACTTAACCGCCAATTCCCATAAGCTGAATCATTTTGCCGAATCACAATACACTGATGCTGTGTTAAATCATGAGGAGTGAGTGGTTGCCCTGCCGTTTTTAAATAGCTAGGTGATGCACATAATAAACGGCGGTTGGCTGCCAATTTTTTTGCAATTAGACGTGAATCAGGTATTTCGCCAAAGCGGATTGAGACATCAATGGCTTCATCTGGCAGATTAATCGGGCGGTCTGTTAAATGCAGTTGGACATCGACATCAGGATAGATTTTGGTAAATGTAGAAATCGCTGGCGCAATATAAGAACGGCCAAAGCCTAAAGGAGCATTCACACGCAATACCCCTTTGGGTGCTGCCCGACTACTTGAAACCAAACGCTCCATTTCATCAATCTCTTTTAAAATACGAACCGCATTTTCAAAGTAGACCTCACCTTCACTGGTTAAACTAATTCGGCGTGTTGTTCTATTTAAAAGCCTTACACCTAAACGCTCTTCAAGTTGATTTAAACGTCTGGAAACCGCAGGTGGAGTCAAGTTTAACTCTCGTGCCGTCGCGACAAGACTTCCTTGTTTAACCAATAAACAAAAGAAAGCTAATTCCGTATCTGCATTCATGATTATTAAGTTTTTTGCAATAGTGATTTAACTTTATATCGATTCATCAGTTTTTTAAAGGGTTTAACATCCATTTCAATGTTTCCCGACATAAGCCATCTCTTATTTAAGAGCATAAAAATATCCGCAGAAGGAATGCTGTGGATGAACGGGAAAAGCCATCTAGCCGAATCAATAGCGGTAAAGAAAGCGAAAACTACCAATCAGGATTGGTAGTCATGAATATGGAGTCATGACATGGAAATGGATATTGAAAAGCGAACGTTGCGTCAAATTACTTGGAGAATCGTACCGTTTATTATGTTGTTATACCTTATAGCCTATATCGACCGCGTCAATATTGGTTTTGCCGCACTCACCATGAAAGAAGACTTAGGCTTTACCGCCTCAGTTCTCGGGTTTGGTGCCGGAATTTTCTTTTTGGGCTATTTCTTATTTGAAGTCCCATCCAACATTATTTTGCATAAAGTCGGCGCCCGTATCTGGATTGCTCGAGTCATGGTGACTTGGGGTCTGATTGCAGCGGGCATGGCGTTTGTAGAAAGCTCAACCAGCTTTTACGTTATGCGATTTTTACTCGGTGTTGCCGAAGCGGGTTTCTTTCCCGGCATTATTCTGTACTTAACTTACTGGTTTCCTGCACGACATCGTGCTGGGGTGATTGCTTTATTTATGGCAGCCGCCCCAATTGCCACAGCAGTTGGTTCACCAATCTCTGCCGCATTACTTGAAATGCATGGAATTTGGGGTCTCGCTGGCTGGCAATGGATGTTCATTATTGAAGCAATACCCGCACTCATCTTAGGCGTTGTGGTTTTTAAATATATGACTGACCGCCCTGAACAAGCTACTTGGTTAAAACAGGATGAACGCGAATGGCTCGTAAAAACCATGAAGGAAGAGGATGTAGGGAAAAATGCACCTGAGCATCACAGCATTCTTCGCGGTCTTGCCAACCCACGGGTACTTGCCCTTGCATTGATTTATTTCGGAACATCGGCTGGCCTTTATACCCTCGGCATCTGGGCACCACAAATTATTAAACAGCTTGGCGTAACGTCTATGACTGTGGGGCTTTTAAATGCCATTCCACCAATCGTTTCTGTCATTGCCATGGTTTTATGGTCTCGACACTCTGACCGCACCAATGAACGTACATGGCATGTTGCTCTCGCATGTTTAACCGCAGCAGTTGGTCTCGCAATTGCAGCAGGCACACATAACATAATTGGATTAATTGCAGCACTTACCATTGTGAATGTCGGTATTAGTTGTGCCAAGCCACCGCTATGGAGCATGCCAACCATGTTCTTGTCAGGATCAGCCGCAGCAGCAGGCATCGCCACGATTAACTCAATTGGGAATTTAGGCGGGTTTGCAGGACCTGCCATGATCGGCTGGATTAAAGATCAAACTGGAGATTTCACAGGTGGGCTCTATTTTGTTGCCGGACTACTCATTATCTCGACCTTACTGACACTAGTGCTGAGCTTCTCCCAAAAAGTGAAAGTAAACACTGCCAAAGCCACCCACTAACCCTATTTACATCAATTAGATCTGAACAAGTTTCTTCAAGGAGCACAACATGGACAAAGATATTGCAGTCCAGTCCCTTACGGACACCATGGCCAAATTTACGGCTTATATTGGAAAACGCTTACCCAAAGATGTGAAAAGCAAGTTAATTGAACTGCGTACTTTAGAAACCAATCCATTGGCTAAATCAGTTTATGACTCGATGGAAGAAAATCAGCAAGCTGCGGATAAACTCAACCGTCCAAGCTGCCAAGACACGGGTGTGATTCAATATTTTGTTGAAGCAGGTGCCAACTTCCCTTTGCTTGGTGAACTTCAAGATATTTTGAGCGAAGCAACTGCTGAGGCAACTCGCATAGGTCCTTTACGTCACAACGCTGTGGAAACCTTCGATGAAAAAAATACGGGCACAAATACAGGTACTCAAATTCCATGGTTAGATTGGCGTATTGTACCTGAACTCGACACTTGTACCATTGATGTCTATATGGCTGGTGGCGGTTGTACCTTACCGGGTGCGGCAAAAGTTTTAATGCCAGGTCAAGGCTACGAAGGCGTTGCTGAATTTGTGATGGATGTTATTACCGAACGCGGTGTTAATGCCTGCCCACCTTTACTGGTTGGTGTTGGCGTATCGACTTCAGTTGAAACAGCGGCTCGCCTTTCTAAGCTCGCGATTATGCGTCCGGTTGACTCAACAAGTGATAACCCACGCGCTGCCTTGATGGAGCAACTGTTAGAACAAGGTCTTAATGAAATTGGTATTGGTCCTCAGGGACTCACAGGGAATAACAGCGTAATGGGAGTCAATATTGAATCTTCTGCGCGCCACCCATCAACCATTGGGGTTGCCGTAAATACAGGTTGCTGGGCACATCGCCGTGGCAAAATTAAGATTAACCCAGATATGTCGTATGAAATCTTGTCTCATGAAGGAGTTGTACTATGAAAAAAATTCTGACAACGCCAATCAAAGATGAAGATCTTTTAGACCTTAAAGTCGGTGATGTGGTTTATTTGACTGGCCGTTTAGTGACTTGTCGCGATGTTGCCCATCGCAGACTGATCGAACAAGGTCGAGAACTACCAGTTAACCTTGAAGGCGGAGCGATTTTTCACGCTGGCCCTATTGTGCGTAAGAAAGGTGAAAACGACTTCGAAATGGTTTCGATTGGTCCAACAACCAGTATGAGAATGGAAAAATTCGAACGGGAATTTATCAAGCAAACTGGCGTAAAGCTTATTGTGGGTAAAGGTGGCATGGGACCAGAAACAGCTGCTGGATGTCAGGAAAATATTGCCGTTCATGCGATTTTCCCAGGTGGATGCGCAGTACTTGCAGCAACTTTGGTTGAAGAGATTGAAGGCGCTGAATGGCAAGACCTAGGTATGCCAGAAACCCTTTGGATTAACCGTGTGAGAGAATTTGGTCCGCTCATTATTTCTATCGATACCAAAGGCAACAACCTGATTCAACAAAACAAAGTTGAATTTCAAGCCAAGAA
The DNA here is from genome assembly GCF_027854635.1 of Acinetobacter sp. AOR43_HL. Taxonomy (NCBI): domain Bacteria; kingdom Pseudomonadati; phylum Pseudomonadota; class Gammaproteobacteria; order Moraxellales; family Moraxellaceae; genus Acinetobacter; species Acinetobacter sp. AOR43_HL. Next base: position 47,635 of record NZ_JAKTHX010000033.1, on the reverse strand, counting down.
AACACCGATTTTAGAAAAAATCGGCAAGCAACTGAGCTTTATTAAATAAACCGCTCTTTAATGAAGGGAAAGCAAAAGCGCCCTTCATTTTTTATTTTTGTACTAAACGCATGGCATGAGGTGTTTTCCCATGCCATCTTTTATAAGCATGAATAAAACTGGCAGGTTCTGCATAACCTAACCACTCGGCAATCTGCTCAACTGAAGCTTTTGGTAATGCCAAATATTGCTCAGCTAGAACTTGCCTTACTTCTTCACGTATCTGAATAAAAGTCATTCCCTCTAATGCCAAATGACGTCGTAAAGTACGAACATTTAAATGCAAACGTTCAGCCACGATTTCCATAGAAGGCATTTCCCCTCGCACATTCATAAGTTGCTGTTGCACTAAGGTTGTAAATTTATTTTGTGATTGGCGTTTTTCTAATATTTGACGGCACTGTTCTTCAGCTGTATGTAAAACCAAATCATTTGCCATAAGTAGCTTTTGATCTACTTTTTGCGGGTCAAGAATTACAAAGCTTTTCGCAGCACCAAATTCAGGCATCACACCAAATAAGTTCTGATAAGGCTCGGCATCACCTTTGGGTTGGAAAGAAAAAGCCAAATATTGGCAAAAATTGTCCTGCACCAAATCTCGCTGTACCGTAATGAGTGCAGCGGCATCTCGTTCAATAATGAATTGACGCACTGAAGATGGGATATCTTGCTCATCAATTTCGATACGGATTCCTTGCGGTGTATCTGACACATCAAAGCGAGTAAAAGCAAAAGTTAAAGTGAAATAGGTTAAAGCCAAATCTAGTGCTTCGCGAATGCTGGCGCTACTCATCAGAGCCATACCTAATGGCCCAAATGTGGTGAAATGATAGCGCGTACCTACCTCTAAACCTAATGTTGATCTGTATCCCAGTTGCTCAACCAAGTTATGAATCAGCTGTAATTCCTGATGGCCTGTCACCACCATATTAGGGTCGAGTAATTGTTGTTGGCTAAGCCCTGTCCCTTGCAAAATCGTCTGATAAGAAATGCCCGATTCCACCGCAAAATCAGCCATTAACCGAACACTATGTACACTGCGTTCAAAAGCCCATGCATACTTCACTGTATTGCTCAGAATGTCCTCGAATCACAATATTTTGTCCTCATCCATCCTCTAAATCAAGCAAATAAACGTCTATCCTGCATACAGGAAATTGCGATTTTTTCGCTCACTGTTTTTAAGGATTTAGAGCAGCCCATGTTTAATTCGTCGTCTAATTCAAATAAAAATGTACGCATCGCCATTATTGGCACTGGTTTTGGTGGTCTAGGACTTGCCATTCGTCTCAAACAAGCAGGTTTTGGACAATTTACCCTCTTTGAAAAAGCTGCTGATGTTGGCGGTGTCTGGCGTGACAATACTTATCCGGGCGCTGCCTGTGATGTGCCTTCTCATCTGTATTCCTTTTCTTTTGAGCAAGAACTAGGCTGGAAAAATCGCTACGGAACATCTCAAGAGATTTATCAATATTTACGCCACTGTGCGGATAAATATGATATTCGTCCACATGTTCAATTTAATACTGAAATAGCCAGTGCCGAATTTGATGTCCTACAAGGTGTATGGCACATTCAAAGCACGACTGGCGAACAATTTGAAGCTGAATTTTTAGTGGGCGCGGTAGGCCAACTTAACCGCCCTGCCTATCCAAAACTTAAAGGTATTGAAAACTTTAAAGGTAAGGCATTTCACTCAGCGCGTTGGGATCATGATTATGAGTTAACTGGCAAACGTGTCGCTGTGATTGGTACAGGTGCAAGCGCAATTCAGTTCGTACCTGAAATTGCTAAACAGGTTGCTCATCTCGATGTTTATCAACGCTCGGCGCCGTATGTTATTCCAAAACCGGATCGTGTTTATCAACCTTTAGAGAAAAAAGCTTTCCGCAAACTGCCAATTTTGCAAAGTCTAGACCGCGCCTTGCAATATGGACACCATGAAATTCGCCTACTTGCTTTTACAACTTCTTTAAATGAAATGCCTTTGGTGGAATATTTATTCCAACGTCACATCCGTAAAGTCGTTAAAGACGGGAAGTTACGCCACCGCTTAATGCCGGATTACCCAATTGGTTGTAAACGTATTTTAATCTCTAACCACTGGTATGAAACACTGACCCAGCCTCATGTCGATGTGATTAATACGGGCATTCAAGAAATTACTGAAAATGGAATTTTAGATACGGACGGAAATCTAAGAGAGGTTGATACCATTATTTATGGTACAGGCTTTGCCGCAACGGAATTTATGGCGCCCATGCAGATTACAGGTCTTGATGGTCGCACCTTAAAAGACACATGGAAAGATGGTGCAGAAGCTTATCTCGGCTTAACTGTGAGCGGCTTTCCAAACTTCTTTATGCTTTATGGTCCAAACACCAATCTTGGGCACAACTCAATTGTGTATATGATTGAAAGCCAAGTTAATTATATTTTAGATGCCATTCAAACAACCCTACAAAACAAACTTCTGTTCACCAATGTTCGTGCAGAAGTTCAACATGAGTTTAATCAAAGTATTCAAGAAAAAATGAAAAAAACCGTATGGGCTCAAGGCTGTACCAGTTGGTATCAGACTGCGGATGGAAAAAATACCAATAACTGGCCAGGTTTTACCCTTGAATATCGACAACGTACTCGTCGCTTCGATGTTGAAAACTACACTCAGGTTGCGGCTATTTCTTAAACAAGCTTCACCATAGGAAATGAGAAAAATAAACGGAGAATTTTATGAAGTCTTTTAAAAATAAAGTCGCAGCTGTGACAGGCGCGGGTTCTGGTATTGGACAAGCAATTGCTATAGCACTCGCAAAACAAGGTTGCCATCTGGCACTTTCCGATATTAGTGAAGCGGGATTAGCTAAAACAGTCGAGCTGTTAACGCCTTATTCAGTCAAAGTAACCACACAAAAAGTCGATGTGGCTAAACGTGATGAAGTTGCAACTTGGGCAAAGGCAGTTGTAGACGAACATGGCCAAGTTAACCTGATTTTTAATAATGCTGGTGTCGCAATAGGTAGTACGGCTGAAGGTGTGAGCTATGAAGATCTTGAATGGCTCATTGGGATTAATTTTTGGGGCGTGGTTTATGGCACCAAAGAATTTTTGCCTTACTTAAAGCAAAGTGGTGATGGGCATATTATTAATATTTCTAGTATGTTTGGCTTAACAGCTCAACCAACTCAAAGTGCTTATAACGCCAGTAAATTTGCCGTTCGTGGCTTTACTGAATCATTGCGCCAAGAACTCGATCTACAAAATGCTGGAGTGAGTGCGACCTGTGTGCATCCGGGTGGTATTCGTACCAATATTGCCAAAGCTGCCCGCATGAATAATAGCGTCCAGTCTTTAGGAATGGATCCTCTAAAAAGTCAGGATGCTTTCGATAAATTACTTCGCACCCCTGCTGATGATGCAGCTCAACAAATTTTAGAAGCTGTTCGTAAGGACCGCCGCCGTTTACTTATTGGAGCCGATGCGAAAGCCGTTGATGTGATTCAACGTATTCTGCCACAAGGCTACCAAAAGATTTTTGCAACTGCCACTGCCTTGCAAACCCGTCTACTCAACAAATCAGCAAAATAAAAACAGTGGTCAGCATACTCTTCATTTTAAGAGATGCTGACTGATATTAAATGCTTAGTATGAGTCCTTATTATGAAGCAGCTTCTTGCATGGACTATTCGTACCACACTACGTCCAGCTTTATCCCCTAAAACACCACTAAAGCTACAACGTTTTTGTAGCGATGCAGCCAGTGCAATTGTGCTTGGGCCACGTGGTTATAAAACAAAAAAGCAAACCATTGCGCAAGTACCGACAGTCCATATTCAGCCCAAAACGACTCAATCAGGACGCGGCATTTTGTATTTACATGGCGGAGGCTATGTGGTGGGTAGCTCAAAAAGTCACACTAAGCTTGCTGCTCAAATCGGACATGCAGCTCAAGCACAAGTCTGGTTACCTGAATATCGCCTAGCCCCAGAGCACACAAGCCCTGCTGCTATTGAAGATGTAATTGCAGTTTATAAAGCTTTACTTGCTCAAGGACAAGACCCGAAAAAACTCGTGATCGCTGGCGATTCTGCTGGCGGTGGACTGAGTTTAAGTGCTGCAATTGCGATACGAAATGCAGGGTTACCGTTACCAACAGCATTAGTTTTACTTTCACCTTGGGTTGACTTAAGCCTCTCTGGAAGCACGATTAAAACTCATGCTGCTCAAGATGCGATGCTGTCAGAAGACTGGTTAGCTTGGTGTGCAAAAAACTATTGCGGCCAAAAATCGGCAACCGATGCTACCTGTTCCCCACTCTATGCCGACTTAACGGGATTACCATCTGTTTTAATTCATGTCGGTACCGAAGAAGTTTTATTAGACGATGCAAAACGTCTCGCTGGACAAACAGAAAAGTATGGTATTCCGACGAACTTAAGGGTTTATGACCGAGTCGGACATGTTTTTCAGTTCCACGCGGGTATACTAAACGAATCTAATGACTCGATTGAGTGCATTGGGCAATTCATTGATAAACATACACAGTCAATATAAAAATATCGCCAGAGAGGAGTCCTCGGCATGACAACAAACAATTATGACTATGATTACCTCATTATTGGTTCAGGCTTTGGTGGTAGTGTTTCTGCTTGCCGTCTAACCGAAAAAGGCTACTCTGTTGCTGTAATGGAAATGGGGCGACGCTGGGAAGCTAAAGATTTTGCTAAAAATAACTGGAATACCCGTCGCTGGATTTGGCGCCCGGGCATGAAACTTTTTGGTTATTTCAACATGCGTTTTTTTCGCCATGTCACCATTATTTGCGGTAATGCTGTAGGCGGCGGCTCAATCACCTATGCCAATACCTTACTGGTTCCACCTGAACATATTTGGGATGAAGGCACGTGGGCAGATGCCGCGGACTGGAAAAATGAAATGCCGCAGCACTATGCTGAAGCAGAACGCATGCTTGGTGTGACGGATAATAAAATTTTCGGCCCTGCCGATCATATGCTAAAAAAAATGGGTGAAGCAGTCGGTGTTGGTCATACATTTAAACCCACTCGTGTTGCAACGTTCTTTCCCCCCGAAGGTGAACAAGGTGGCAAGACCTATCCTGACCCGTACTTTAACGGCGATGGTCCAGACCGCGGAACCTGTACGGCATGTGGCGGTTGTATGACAGGTTGTAAACACAACGCAAAAAATACCTTAGATAAAAACTATTTGTACTTTGCCGAAAAAAATGGCGCCAAGGTTTACGAAGAAACCAAAGTCGTTGACGTTAAACCACTCAATGGTAAAGCCGATGGCAGCGATGGCTATGAAGTTACGACTGAATGTTCAAGCTCATGGTTTAACAAACAACGCCGTACATGGCGTGTTCGTAATGTGATTTTCTCAGCATCTTCTTTAGGTACGCAAGAAATGCTGTTCCGTTTAAAACAGTCTGGTTCTCTGCCAAATATTTCTGATGATTTGGGTAATCGAGTACGTACCAATGCCGAGTCGATTTTAGGCGTTCGCTTTTTTGGTAAAGATGTCGACATGAGTAAAGGGGTTGCGATTGGTTCAAGTATTTACCTTGACCATGACACTCACATTGAAGCGACTCGTTACCAAACTGGCTCAGATGCCATGGGCCTTATGTGTACTTACATGGCTAAAGGTAAACCAGGTTGGACGCGTATCTTCTTTTGGTTATGGGCACTCATTTGCCATCCATTTATTTTTCTTCGCATGAGTAACCCTGTCAGTTTTGCACGCCAGACTTTAATTTTCTTGGTGATGCAAACAGCTGATGCCTCCATTAATATGCGCTTGAAACGTAATTGGTTCTGGCCTTTTGGCAAAGTATTATCGAGCGAAGGTAAAAAGCTACCTGTGTATATTCCACAGGCCAATGCATTTACCGAAAAAGTTGCCAAAATGTTTAATGGTCATCCAATGACGACTATTACCGAAATTTTGTTTAATGTACCTTTTACAGCCCATTGTATGGGTGGTTGCGCAATTGCTTCAAGCCCAGAGCGCGGCGTGGTAGATGGACAAAACCGTGTCTTTAACTATAAAAACTTATACGTTGTAGATGGTTCAATGTTAGGTGCCAATTTGGGCGTTAACCCAAGTCTTACCATTACAGCTCTTGCGGAACGTGCAATGTCTTATATTCCCGCTAAACATACTTTGGATGAACATCAGGATGATACAGCAGAGGCAGAAACCATAGAGATCACCAAAGCTTCTGCTTAAACTAGCAAGTTGTTTTATAAAAAAAGCCTATTTAAAAATAGGCTTTTTTTATTTCGCTTTTTAAATTACATCGCTACGGCTTTAGCGCGAGCTGCATGCAATTTTTTATAGCTCTCGATCAGACGTAAATGGCGATCAAGTCCTTCTAATTTCATACTTGTTGGTGTTAAGCCATAGAAACGAACACTACCATCGACAGAACCTAATACCGCATCCATTCGTGTATCACCAAACATACGGCGGAAATTAGTCAGGTAGTCTTCAAGCTCTAGTTCTTCATCTAACATCACTTCAAGCACCACGTTCATGCACTGATAGAACAAGCCACGCTCAACGGTGTTGGTGTTATATTGCAAGTAAGTTTCGACAAGCTCTTTTGCTTCTTCAAACTGTTGTAAAGCAACATAAATCAGCAATTTCAGTTCTAAAATGGTGAGCTGTCCCCACACTGTATTGTCATCAAACTCGATGCCAATAAGCGTAGTGATTTCAGTGTAATCGTCTAGCTCGCATTCTTCTAAACGCTCAACCAATGCTTCAAGCTGTTCATCATCCAAACGATGCAGATTTAGAATATCTTCACGGAATGAAAGTGCCTTATTGGTGTTGTCCCAAATCAAATCTTCAACGAGATAAATTTCCGAATAATCTGGTACTAAAATACGGCAAGCGGTCGCACCTAAATGCTCATAGACTGCCATATATACTTCTTTGCCCATCTCTTCGAGAATGCCGAACAATGTTGCAGCTTCTTCTGCGTTCGACTCTTCGCCTTCGCCAGAAAAATCCCATTCAACAAAGTCATAGTCAGATTTAGAACTAAAGAAGCGCCAAGATACCAAACCGCTTGAGTCAATAAAGTGCTCAACAAAGTTGTTCGGCTCAGTGACCGCATTACTTTGGAAAGTCGGTTGAGGTAAATCATTTAAGCCTTCAAAACTACGACCTTGAAGTAATTCAGTCAGACTGCGTTCCAACGCAACTTCAAAACTTGGATGCGCACCGAAAGATGCAAACACTCCACCCGTACGCGGGTTCATTAAAGTTACACACATTACAGGGAACTGGCCACCTAACGATGCATCTTTAACTAATACAGGGAAACCTTGCTCTTCTAGACCTTTAATACCAGCAACAATACTTGGGTATTTTGCTAATACTTCTTCAGGAACATCTGGAAGTGCAATTTCACCTTCTAAAATTTCACGTTTAACGGCACGTTCAAAAATTTCTGACAAGCATTGAACTTGGGCTTCTGCCAAAGTATTACCCGCACTCATACCATTACTTAAGTACAAGTTTTCAATTAAATTTGATGGGAAATAGACAACTTCACCGTCAGACTGGCGCACAAAAGGTAGCGAGCAAATGCCACGCTCTACGTTGCCTGAGTTGGTGTCATATAAATGTGTGCCAAGTAACTCATCATCTGGGTTATAAATCTCAAGACAATATTCATCTAAGATTTCTTTAGGTAATTCACCATTTGGACCCGGCTTAAACCATTTTTCATCTGGATAATGCACAAATTCAGCATTGGCAATTTCTTCACCCCAGAACTGGTCGTTATAGAAGAAGTTACAGTTTAAACGCTCAATAAACTCGCCTAATGCAGACGCTAAAGCACTTTCTTTAGTTGCACCTTTACCATTGGTAAAACACATCGGAGACTGTGCATCACGAATGTGTAGCGACCATACATTTGGCACGATATTACGCCAAGATGCGATTTCAATCTTCATGCCCAAATTTGCCAAAATAGCTGACATATTGGCAATGGTTTCTTCTAATGGCAGGTCTTTACCTTGAATATAGGTATGACTTTCTGAAGTTAAGCTTGGCAATAACAGTGCTTGTGCATCTGCATCAATGCTTTCAACTTCTTCAATAATAAATTCGGGACCCGTTTGAATGACTTTTTTAACAGTACAACGGTCAATCGAACGTAAAATCCCTTGGCGATCTTTCTCGGAAATATCGGCTGGTAATTCAATTTGAATTTTAAATGTTTGCTTATAGCGGTTTTCAGGATCAACAATATTATTTTGCGATAACCGAATATTATCGGTTGGGATATCTCGAGCGGTACAATACACTTTTACAAAGTACGCTGCACACAATGCTGACGATGCTAAAAAATAGTCAAATGGGCCCGGTGCCGAACCGTCACCCTTGTAGCGAATTGGTTGATCGGCAATTACCGTAAAGTCATCGAACTTAGCTTCCTGTCGAAGATTGTCGAGATAATTAACCTTGATTTCCATGCTGGCACCTAAATATTTTTATGTGTCAGCACAGACACATAAAATTCTAAATATTGAAAAATAAGCCGAATCACAGCGAAGAAATTGACTTAAAAAAATGAGAGATTAAAGCCATGTGTTTAATGAGAGACTCAATTGGCTTTAATAAGATTGGCGGTATTATAGAGGGATTTTGTGCAGTTGATAACTAAAGTTAAAACATTGCTGCTCACAATGTTTTAACTTGTCTTTAATTTAATAAATATTGAACTTTAAAATTTAAAGGTGTAATCGACATTTAACCGCGTTTCATTTGTCGAACGAAATGTCATATTGGTAGGCATATCGTTGCGATAGTGAGAAAAACGAGCTCGCACTCCCAGACCTTTTAACTTACCTTCAGGAATTTTATAGCCTAAATCAAATTCCATCGACTCTTCTTTAAATCGCTGATCGCCATATTGCAACAAATCAATGTCTTCACCTTTTGCGTAGCGAGTCATAAAACGCAGTCCGTTTAATGAAACATCACCTAGTCGCGCATTTTTAAAGTCATATTCATAACGAATCGAATAGACTTTTTCATCTTTATTCGAGTAGTCTGAGCTCATAAAATCAAGCACGACTGGACTTTCAGTTCCCGACAAAAATGGCAGACCAGTCGAGCCAAACGACTGCATGTAGCCCAAAGAAACCGTATGATTTTGATAGTTCAAACCAAATAAGCCACTAATATGGCGGTTATCAACCTCTCCTATTTTTTTACTTCCAGTTTCTTCACTATTAAAAAAACGCACGTCGCTTAAAAAATTAAGTTGATCATTTAAAGGTTGTTTGCCGTTAAATCCTAAAAATTGTTGCTGGTAAATGTCTTTGAGTTCGGCATGATAAGCACGCAAACGGTAATCCTTTAACTGATAGCTTCCACCTAAGGTATAAAACGAGTCTGTAGTTGCCGCTTTGTCAAAACGATGGTTGATATTGTCTGTTCCAACATCGGTATAACGAATCGAATCGCGCTGACGCACTTCGTCGACATAAAACCCTTCGAGTTGAAGATTTGGAATTTCATTTGAAACAAAACGGATACCACGGTAAGTCTGAGGGAACAAACGCGCTGGCGATGAAAAAATGGTCGGTAATTGTGGAACTAAGTCCCCCACAAAAAGTTCATTTTTCCTAAATTTAGCCTTTCCTGTAATGCCTATTTTTCCATAATAATCATCACGCGAGTTATCGGTATTCACTGGTAATAAGCCACTACGCGCATAGTCATCAGCACGGCTTCCCATCAGGTTAAAACCTGCCATTGCCAGTACATCAACACCAAACCCAACCGCACCTTCAGTATAACCAGACTGTCCTTTAAAAATTAAACCCTGCGCCCAATCTCTGGCTGCTGTATAGGGATATGGGTCTTTTTTATAGTCTCGGTCAAAGTAAAAATTACGTAGTGTCAGCTCAGCTTTACTGTCTGCAATAAACTCAGCATGCACAACCTGACTAAATAATGGGCACAAGCATACCCCCACCCACAATGGCGTCTTTTTCATTTTTTATCTCAACTATTTAATTTTTAATGGATTAAGGTGCTGTTTTAAGCGAGTAGTTTTGCTCTTTCTTACTTCGGTAAAAAGCACTACCCAAACTTAAAATCAGGAAAATAGCCAAAATAAACACCACACCGTAATAGGCATAAAGCGTTGCGGGTGCTATACCTTTATCCAGGAAGATGCCTGCAACCGTTGGCGATAAAATTGCCCCAATTCGTCCAAAACCAATTGCATAGCCCACGCCGCGACTACGGATTTCAGCATCATAAATTGTTGGAGAAATAGAATATAAACCTGCCACACAGCCATTAATGAGTGTGCCAAGTAATAACCCCACCATGAGTGCAATGCTGACTTGAGATGAGACAGCGACAAATAGGAAAACACATGCCGAGGTTAGTCCTAAAAACAGGCTTAAGGCATAGAAGATTTTCATACGTGATGCCAATAAACCAATAATGGCTGCCCCGAAAATCCCACCAATACTAATTAAAATACCAGTACTTACGCCTTGCTCTGGTGACATTCCCATTGAAATTAGAATTTTTGGTGTCCAGCTCATGACAAAGTAAAAGCCAAACATCACTAAAAAGAATGCAAACCACAAACAAAGCGTTTGAAATCCAAGTTGTCCAGCAAATAATTTGCCCAGTTCACTGCCATTTTGCGTGCTGATTTTTTCATAACGCGGCATAACTGATAGTTGATTAAGACCCATACGATTTACAGTTGCATTAATTCGTTCTAGTGCCTGTTTTGGTCGTTTTGCGAGTAAGTAATCTAAAGATTCAGGTAATAACCATGCGCTGATCAGCAGCATTGCAATGGTAGTAATGCCACCTGCTAAAAAGATTGAACGCCAACCCAAATGCTCAATCAATGCCAGTGATAGTACTCCACCAAGTGTCGCACCAATTCCATAACCTGTAGACATTAAGCTCACTGCGAGACTGCGCCAACGAGCGTTGGCATACTCACTTGCCAGTACATTACTACTCGCAAGAATGCCTCCCACCCCAATTCCGGTAATAAACCGAAGTGCAGCTAACATGCCGTGGCTTTGTACAAAAGCACAGCCCAGCATGCTCAGACCTGCAATTACAAGACAAACTAAGATGAGTAAACGGCGACCGATTTTATCGGCTAAAGGCGCGAGAAAAATTGAACCGGCAGCCATTCCAAAAAGGCCAGCACTTAACAACAAGCCAATTTGTGCGCCTGAAAGTGACCACTCTGCTGACACGGATGGAGCAGTAAATGCCATTACCATCACGTCAAAGCCATCAATAATATTGAGACAAATACAGATCAAAATGACGAACCATTGGTAACGGTTCATGTTGTTTTGATTGATCTCACTTAGAACGTCTCTTTCCATTTGTGTATCTCCCTTGGATAAGACATACACACGACATTGCTGATATGAGCGATTGGGTGGTTATGCATATCCGTATCCATAATGACCTAGAGGAATATTTATTTTTTGAGCATCCTGCTCTTTTTCTATACTGAATATTTGGATCCAAAAAATCAACTAAAATTATAAATGGATTATTAAAAAGTATATAAACACATAAATTATATAAGTATAAAATTATTAAAAACATAAAATTAGAATGCTTAAATATTTTTATGGATCCATATTAAAAAATCCATTATGATCGATTCCAGAGCATTTTTTAGCCAAAAAATACTTTATTTATCTCCAAGAAATGCAAGATGCATTTATAAAACATCAAAGGATTGTTGTTATGAAACTCAAAAGAGTAAGTCAGCTTACATTAGGACTTTTTTTTGCCAGCCAATTGTTTTACACAACGCAAGCAGCACCTCCAAAAAATCAACAACCACCTAACATCATGATTATTTTGGCCGATGATCTTGGATTCTCAGACATTAGCGCTTATGGCGGCGAAATTAAAACCCCTCATATTGATAGCCTGTTAAAGCAAGGAAAAATGCTTTTTAATTTTCATGCTTCATCAATGTGCTCACCTACTCGTGCACAGCTTATGACAGGTGCCGATAACCACTTGGTAGGTTTAGGTGCGATGTATGAAACTTCAAAACGACAAGAAAAATTGGTTGGAGCCGATAACCCGCGTGCACTACTCAAAATTGACGGATATTCAGGTCACTTAACGCAAAATGCTTACACACTCGCAGAGATTTTAAAGACAAAAGATTATTACACTTTCATGGTCGGTAAATGGCACTTAGGCTATGCTCCCGAACAAAACCCTAAAGCCCGTGGTTTTGATCAATCTTTTGCTCTACTCGATGGCTTCGATTTACACTTTAAAGACCAGCCTAAAAACTATCCGCGCAATACTCAATACACAGAAAATGGTCAAAAGGTCACATTGCCAGACAACTACTATTCAACCGACTTTTTTACACAAAAAGCGTTTGAGTACTTAGACAAAAATAAAGCGCAAAAACCATTTTTTGCCTACCTAGCCTATACCGCTCCACACTGGCCACTACAAGCACCCGCTCATTATAGAGACTTATATAAAGGTAAATACGATCAAGGCTACGATGCAATTCGAAAACAACGCTTTCTTAGACAAAAGCAACTAGGATTAATTCCAGCAAACGCAGAATACCCAGTCGAGCGTGGCAACCAAGCTTTAGGCACTAAAAGCTGGAATGAACTGACATCACAAGAGCGCAAATACAAAGCGCGTAAAATGGAAGTTTATGCGGGCATGGTTACCCAGTTAGACGACCGTGTGGGTGATGTCATTCAATATCTTAAAAAGCATCATTTATATGACAATACTTTGATTGTGTTTATGTCAGATAACGGTGCTGAAGGTGGTGATCATAATTTCCCAATGGGTGATGCCGACAATCGCTATGAAAATATAGGCAACGCCAGCTCATATGTTTATATGGGACCACGTTGGGCCGAAGTCAGCAGTACGCCATTTACTTACTGGAAATCAGCCGCCTCAGAAGGTGGAGTTCGAGTTCCACTTATTGTTAAATCACCAACTCAGGTTTCCAAAGAACATGGAATTAACAATAACTTTGCGACAGTCAGAGACATATTCCCAACTGTTATGGAGCTAGCAGGCATTCAAAATAGTCAAGTTTATCCAGCAACTAGCACCAAAATTAAACCGTCGGGCTTTAGCCTAATTCCTGCTTTTAAAGATAATACTGCTCGTATTCGACCTGTTAATTATTATGACTTCAAAGAATTACATGGCAGCCGCTACGCTAAAACTGACGAATGGAAACTTGTTGAAAACTCACCTTCTAAATTTAAGAGCCATGGCTGGGAACTCTACAATTTAAAAACAGATTTTAATGAACAACATAATGTTTATGCAGCCCATCCAGAGATCGTCAAAGTCTTAAATGAAAAATATTTAAGATATGCCGATGAAAATGGTGTTGTGGATTTTGAGCAATATAACAAAAAGTAGAGAAAACCAGATGAAACAGATCATGATGCTTTCATCGTTCCTCTTACTTTGTGCATGCCAAAAAACCACACCTCAACTAGAACAGACCACCTTGCCCGACTTAGGCAGCAAAGCTAAATGTAATTCTTATTCGGGCCTTCCTTCAGGTTGGCCTAAAAATAAAGAAGCAGGCATGGTCAAGCTTCCGCAAGGAAAAATTGTTTTAGGCACCACACAAGGTTATGAAGATGAACGCCCATTAAACTTACAGGCAACTTCAGTTCCCGCTTTTTTAATTGATGCAACTGAAGTCACCAATGCTCAATTTCAAGAGTTTGTTAAACAAACGGGTTATGTCACCGATGCAGAGAAGCAAGGCGGCGCAGCTATGTTTGTACAACCAGATCATCCAGTTGAAGAATTACAATGGTGGCGATTTGAAAAAGGTGCCAATTGGAAACATCCATGGGGCTTAAATAACCCTAAACAACCCGCACCTCACGAACCTGTTCGCATGGTGACATGGAATGATGCCTACGCTTATGCAAACTGGCTGGGTCATGACTTGCCTACCGAGCTTGAGTGGGAATATGCAGCCAAAGGTTTTCAGCAAAATTCCGACATTGGCCCTACTCACGAAGGCCATATTGTAGCCAACTTCTGGCAAGGTGAATTTCCTTATAAAAACATTCAGGAAGATGGTTTTAAGGATGTTGCCCCTGTGGGTTGTTTTAGTAAAAACCCATTTGGATTATATGACTTGATTGGCAATGTATGGGAATGGACGCAAACACCCTACACAGGCCCACGAGATCACCACATGGGAGATCCATCGAAATATCGGCAAAGTCATGAACAGATTTTGCAATACACGATTAAAGGTGGGTCTTATTTATGCGCAACTAATTATTGCGCGCGTTATCGTGCTGCCGCAAGGCATCCACAGGAACTCGACCTTGCAACTAGCCATGTCGGATTTAGAACAGTAAAACGCTTTTAAACGGATTTAAAAATGAAGCATATTTTTATTTATGGGATTTTATTCTCAGGGACAATCCTTGCCTGCTGTTTAGCTCACAGTGAAGTAGACGTTAATTTTAAAAATACACTCACACTAAAAACATTCAACTTCGACAGACAATATGAAAATGGTACTAACCCCGATACTCATAGCTTGAGTCAAGGCTTGATTTATCGTGGTGACTGGACAACCAAGCTTAATGATGTACAACTACACCTCAATCCAAGCATTCAATATGCATATCGCCTAAGTAACGACCAACACACCAATGATATGGTCATACCCTTTGACGCAAATACCAAAAAACAAGCACAAGACCAAGTTAAATATGGCTTAGGTGCTGGAATTGAATATCAAAACTTTCGCATGAATGTAGGTGAAATTATTCCCGACTCACCACTTACCCCACAAGTCGATACACATCAATTACGGGTGAACTATAAAGGCTTGGAATTAAAATATAAGACATCGCAACAAAATTTCGAGCTGGGTTTGATTAACCGTTATTCGCCAAAAAATGAGGAGGATTACTACAGACTAGCCATATCAAAACATGAATCTGATGGGCTTTACTTTTTCCAGTGGGATGGGAAAACGCCTCAATATAATTGGAAATTTTATAATGGTTACTTAAAAGATCTCATCAATCAAAGTTACTTTGCTTTTGATTATCAATGGACAAAGCAGCACACTACAAAATTACGTGTGTTTCGACACGACGATGTCGGTAAATCAAATCTTGGTGAATATGACAATACATCCGTAGGGGCTATGCATTTTATCAAACATGGCAATTTTACAACTGGAATTGGCTACCAAGAAAACTTTGGCAAAGATGGTATTCCAAAACTCGACAATATGCCCATCCCGCATATGGTTAACTGGACCTTAGGCGCGTTTACCAAAGCTGATGAAAAGTCTTATCATTTCCTTGCTTCGTATGACTTTAAAGAATATATCAAAGGTCTAAAAATCACCTATAAATATATTTATGGAGATTCATTTCAGACTATGAATCAAAATGATTTTGAGCAAGAAAGTGATGTGTTGATTCAATATGACCTAAATGCTTGGATTAAAAATCTTAAATTTCTTTTCTTAAATATTAACTACGACACCAAACATGGCAAAAGTCTGGACGAACAGCGCATGATGCTTCATTACACGGTTAATTTCTAAATCTCTACACTCCCATAATGGCTTAACCACAGTCATTATGGATCCAAATAAGGATGAATAAAAATTTAGCCTCTAAAATTCAAAAGAAATACAAAAGTCTTTAATAGCAATCAAAAACATACAAAACAACCAAATCTAAAGATCAATTTTTTTAAAAAATATACTGCTTATCAATTGACCATTATTTTTATTTACTATAAATTGGATCCAATAAGTGATAAGGAGTCGTCACAATGTTTATTAAAAATGCTTGGTATGTAGCCTGCCGCCCAGAAGAAATCCAAGACAAACCGCTAGGTCGCACCATCTGTGGTGAAAAAATCGTTTTTTATCGTGGCAAAGAAAATCAAGTTGCAGCCGTTGAAGATTTTTGTCCGCATCGTGGTGCCCCACTTTCACTAGGTTATGTCGAAGATGGAAACCTCGTGTGTGGCTATCATGGTTTAGTCATGGGCTGTGATGGAAAAACCGTTTCAATGCCAGCCCAACGCGTAAATGGTTTCCCTTGCAACAAAGCATATGCAGTTGTTGAAAAATTCGGTTTTATTTGGATATGGCCAGGCGAAAAAGCTTTAGCAGATGAAGCAAAACTGCCAACTTTAGAATGGGCAGATCATCCTGAATGGAGCTATGGCGGAGGCCTGTTTCACATTCAATGTGACTATCGCCTCATGGTCGATAACCTGATGGATTTAACCCACGAAACCTATGTTCACTCAAGCAGCATCGGACAAAAAGAAATTGATGAATCATTACCAATCACTAAAGTTGATGGTGACCATGTCATTACTGAACGTTACATGGAAAATGTGATCGCACCTCCATTTTGGCAAATGGCCCTTCGTGGCAACCACTTGGCAGATGATGTCCCTGTTGACCGTTGGCAACGTTGTCACTTCTTTGCCCCAAGTAATGTGCATATTGAAGTCGGTGTGGCACATGCTGGACATGGCGGTTATGACGCACCAAAAGACAAAAAAGTTTCGTCAATTGTCGTGGACTTTATTACTCCAGAAACTGAAACCTCACATTGGTATTTCTGGGGAATGGCACGCAACTTCCAGCCAAACAATACTGAACTCACCGATCAAATTCGTGAAGGCCAAGGCAAAATCTTTACTGAAGATTTAGAAATGCTGGAGCAACAGCAGCAAAATATTTTGAACAATCCACATCGCAAGTTACTGATGCTTAACATCGACGCAGGCGGTGTACAGTCTCGTAAGGTGATTGAGCGACTACTTGCCGAAGAAAATAAAACGCCTCCTGAAACATCCGCACAAAAGTTTCCAAACATTCGGATTATTTAAAGGAGCATGAACATGGACGTTATTATTCAAAAAATTCACCAACTCACCCCGACCATTCGTGCCTTTGAACTGATTGCAGCAAACGGTACTGAGCTACCGAATTTTGAAGCAGGTGCCCATATTGATGTGCATCTTAAAAACGGCCTAACCCGTCAATATTCACTTTCAAATTGTTGCAGTGAAAAGCATCGTTATGTAATTGGTGTTTTACATGATGCTAACTCACGCGGTGGTTCACGTTGTATCCATACTGAATATCGTGAAGGCGACTATTTAAAGATTGGTGAACCACGTAATTTATTTGAAATTCATTCTCAAACAAAGCAGGCGGTTTTATTTGCTGGTGGTATTGGCATTACCCCCATTTTATCGATGGCGTATCGGCTTAAATCGGCCAATGTTCCTTTCGAATTACACTACTTTGTCCGTAGTCATGAAATGATTGCCTTCTATGGCAATTTAACCGAGCACTTTGGTGACCAAGTCCATTTTCATATTCAAGATCAGCCAGACACCGAATGTAATATGGCAGAGGTTTTAGGTCAGAGTTCACCAGATAGACACTTATATGTATGTGGGCCTACAGGGTTTATGCAGTTTGTCATGAGCTCAGCTGAACAAGCTGGCTGGCACAGCGAGCAATTACATCAAGAGCACTTTGTCGCTCAAAAAGTAGATACGTCTAACGATGAAGCTTTTACTATTGAAGTTAAAGGTACGGGCCGCCGAATTGAAGTATTGCCAGAGCAAACTGCTACTGAAGCATTAATTGCAAATGGTTTTGATATTCCTGTTTCGTGTGAACAAGGCATTTGCGGAACGTGTATTACTCGCGTTGTAGAGGGTACGCCTGATCATCGGGATCTATTTATGACCGATGAGGAACATGCTTTGAACGACCAATTTACGCCCTGCTGTTCTCGTGCAAAAACTAAAAATCTTGTGATTGAGCTTTAATAGCTAAGTTCCTTTATTAAAAAATAAAGGAACTTATTTCACCTTAAGCACTAAGAACATTTCTTAGCGTTTCACCTAAAATCACTACACTACTGTGCTCACGCATTAAGGTTTCAGCACGCCCTGCCTGACGATGTGTCAACGCATCGAAAATCGAACAATGCTGTAAATGTGCATAGTGCAAACGACGATATTCCGACAAAGCTTGCTTCTCATCATAGGTAATGGCTTGAGCAGAAGCCATCGGCAATTGATTGTTTTTTGCTAGAGCTTGTATGAGCGCAACATTTTGCGCGCCCTCAATAATCGTGTCATGAAAAATGACATTAAAATGATGATAACGTTCCAGTTCAGCATCGCCAAACTCGTCTTTTTCATTAAAGAGTTTTTCCGTTTCTTGAATGCAATGTTGGAGGGTCTTTTTCTGCTCTTCGCTTAAACCTTGTTCTGCCAAAGTTTTCGCAGCCAATCCTTCAAGCACACCCCGCACTTCAAGCGCATCATGAACCAGTTGTTCTGAAATTTCACGGACGGTGTAGCCACGGGTTGGGTTCTTAATGAGAAGACCTTCTTGTTCGAGCAACCGAAATGCAATACGAACAGGCTGTCTCGAAACACCAAGTAACTCGGCAGTGGGAATCTCAGCAATTCTGGCACCACCTTCAAGTTCCCCTGAAATAATCATTTTTCTTAATTTAAGTAAAACTTGTTGCCCTGAAGACATTTGCTGCCACACATTGTCAAAAACGTCACTTCGATGCTAACAAGTTCATTTGCAAAATGAAATAAATTTTCTGTGTGAATCAGTGCGTAGGAATTTAGCTCAACCTAAACAAGCTCATTTATTTAAAGGCTTTTAAGATTATTCACCATGATATCGAGATTATTACGAATTAAATAAGCCAGATTGATATCAATGCCTTCAAGCATTTTCTCTTCAACTTTTAATACAACTTCATTGCATTTATTGAGTTTTTCAACACCACTTTCGGTGAGTGTAATTAAAATACGGCGGCCATGCGTAGGGTCAGGTTTCTTTTCAATCCAGCCATTGACCAGCAAATCTTGCAGAATTTTATTGGCAGATTGCGGCTTAATAAAAGAACGTTCAGCAAGTTTGGCATTGGATACATTACTTTTTGAAGCTAAAACAGAAAGCGCAGTAAATTGCGGCAAGGTAATCTCAAGCTCTTTTAAATGTTCTGTTAAATGTTTACTAATAATTCGATCAACACGAGCAATCATGTAACTTAACTTAGGCTCATCTTCTACTTTTTTTTGAACTGAATTCGAACGTACCATAACCTTTCAATCATCATAAGAAAATCTGTAGTGAAAGTATGAGGCGCTAACCCCATACTTTCGTTAAAACTTAGCGAGCACCTGAGCTTTGTACTAAATGTACAGGCTGTTTAGGTTTTTTGACAAGAAGTAATGCAGAGATCGCTGCAATTAAAATCACTGGAATGCTTGAACCAATCACAATGGTTGAGCTTTGTCCAAGTGAAAGTAAAAAACCAGCCATTAACGGTCCGGCAAAAGAACCAATACGCCCAATTGCAACCGCCGCACCAACTCCAGTTCCACGCATTTCAGTCGGATAATACATTGCGGCTAAACCGTACAATGCCGATTGTCCACCCACAATAAATAAACCACAGCCCATTGCCGAAAGCGCCAGTAAAGCCACGGTTGGAGAAATTGCCAAGCAACAAAGTGAGAATAAAATGCCGAGATAAATTAGTTTAATCACAAAGCTCATGCGTAATTTATCAAGCAATACACCCATTAAGATTGAACCTAAGATTCCACCAACGTTGTAGCCCATCTGTACATAGTTTGCTTGTAGCTTCGATAAGCCTTGCGCACCCATCAGTAACGGCAACCAGTTTAACAAGAAGTACAGCACCACTAAGGTACAGAAGAAACTCACCCAAAGCTGAATGGTCGACATACGGCGTTCTTTGGCAAATAAAACTTCAAAGAATGGTGTGGTTTCTTGCGCTTGAACTTTACGTTGCAGGTAATCATTTGACTCAGGTAAAAAGCGCATGATGAGTGGAATTAACAAAATAGGCGCAATACCGCCAATATAGAAAATATGACGCCACTCTGCATCACCCGCCAACGACATGGCAACCACAGAAGTCAGTAATCCACCAAAAGGAATGCCGCTATACATGATACTTACCGCTTTGCCCTTGTGCTGGTCAGGCACAGCTTCAGAGGCAAGTGTAATCATCATCGGGAGTGCCCCGCCCATTCCCAAACCGGTACAAAAACGGATGAGTAACAGCAAACTGAAGTTAGCAGCATATGCGGTTAGCAAAGACATAATTCCAAAAAGCAGAATACTAAAAATCAGAATTTTCTTGCGCCCTACAATATCTGCAAATCTACCGCCTAATATTGCACCTGGTAGTGTTCCTAAAATTGCAGCACTAAATGCCCATGCCATCTGGCCATTATCCAACATAAACTCAGCCCGCATTCGTGGAGCGGCTACCCCCATTGATTGAAGATCAAAACCTTCAAAAATTGCGATTGCAAAACAAAGTAGTAACGTAATCTTTGCTCTTGCAGACTGTCCTAATATCTTTTCCATTGTGTTGTCCTTTATTGACTAGTCGTTCCATTTAGCCCTTTGTGTATTGTTGTTTAAACACACCAAAAATATCAGTTAAACTTACTAAAAAATCAACATATTTTTATATAAAATTATTTATTAAATTAATTTTTATTTAAAATACATACAATTATAAAATAATTATTAAATTTTAGAAAAAAGACTTGAATGTAAGTTTAACTGATATTAAATTAAATCTCAGAACATCACAAAATCATTCAAGGAGTATGAAGATGACTTATGAAAATCGCTGGGAAACCGTAGATGTTAAAGTTGAAGATGGAATTGCTTGGGTCACACTAAATCGCCCAGAAAAGAAAAATGCCATGAGTCCTACACTCAATCGTGAAATGATTGATGTGCTTGAAGCCATAGAACTTGATCAAAATGCGCGTGTTTTAGTATTAACTGGTGCGGGCGATTCTTGGACAGCCGGCATGGATTTGAAAGAATATTTCCGCGAAGTCGACACTCAGCCTGAAATTTATCAAGAACGTATTCGTCGTGACTCATGTCGTTGGCAGTGGCAACTTCTTCGCATGTATTCAAAACCAACCATTGCAATGGTTAACGGCTGGTGTTTCGGAGGCGGTTTCTCACCATTAGTAGCATGTGATCTTGCGATTGCAGCAGATGAAGCAACTTTCGGTTTATCTGAAATTAACTGGGGTATCCCACCGGGTAACCTTGTAAGTAAAGCAATGGCAGATACCGTAGGTCACCGCGCATCTTTGTACTACATCATGACGGGTAAAACCTTTAGTGGTAAAGAAGCCGAAACTATGGGACTTGTGAATAAAAGCGTACCACTTGAACAGCTAAAAGCAGAAGTCACTGAACTTGCAAATTGTTTACTTGAGAAAAACCCAGTGGTTCTTCGTACAGCTAAAAATGGCTTTAAACGTTGCCGTGAACTGACATGGGATCAAAACGAAGACTACTTATATGCCAAGCTAGATCAATGTATCCATCGTGATACTGAAAATGGTCGCCAAGAAGGTTTGAAACAATTTTTAGATGAAAAATCAATTAAACCGGGTTTACAGAGCTATAAACGTACTGGTTAACTTTTGATTCTTTAATGGCAATGTAAGGACACAACCCATGCAAAATGTACAGTTACTAATTCACGGTCAATCTGTTGATGCATCAAATCAGGCAACTTTTGAGCGTATTAGCCCTATTGATGGATCAGTGGCAAGCAAAGCTGCTGCTGCAACTTTGGACGATGTTGATCGTGCAATCGAATCGGCACAACAAGCTTTTAAAGTATGGTCGAAGCTCTCGCCTACCGAACGCCGTTTACGTTTGTTAAAAGCAGCCGATTTAATGGACCAAAAGACCGAGCAATTCATTGAAACTGGAATGCAAGAAACAGGTTCAACTGCGACATGGTATGGGTTTAACGTTCATCTTGCTGCCAACATGTTACGTGAAGCAGCAGCAATGACCACGCAAATTGACGGAAGCCTGATTCCGTCAGATGTGCCAGGTAATCTTGCCATGGGTGTACGCGTTCCTTGCGGTGTGATTGTAGGGATTGCACCTTGGAACGCCCCTGTCATTTTGGCAACACGTGCGCTTGCTATGCCTTTGGCTTGTGGTAACACGGTAGTGTTAAAAGCCTCGGAAGCCTGCCCAGCAACACATCGTCTCATTGGTGAAGTGTTACATGAAGCGGGTCTAGGTGAAGGTGTCGTGAATGTGATTACCCATGTTGCCGAAGATGCACCACAAATTGTTGAACGTTTAGTGTCTCATCCAGCCGTAAAACGCATTAATTTTACGGGTTCAACCAAAGTCGGAAAAATTATTGCAGAGACTGCTGCTAAATATTTAAAACCAGTTTTACTTGAATTGGGTGGCAAAGCCCCTGTCGTGGTTTTAAACGAGGCGGATATTAATGAAGCCGTAAATGCCGTCGCTTTTGGAGCGTTCTTTAATCAGGGGCAAATTTGTATGTCGACCGAACGTGTTTTGGTTCAAGACAAAATTGCCGACCAGTTTATTGAAAAGCTCATTGAGAAAACGCGTTCTATTCAGGCGGGCAACCCAACCTCGAAAGAAAATGCACTCGGCGTTTTAGAAAGCCGCCGTGCCGCAAACCGTATTCAGCATTTACTTGAAGATGCCCAAAACAAAGGTGCCGACTTACCTTTAGGCATTCATATTGAAGACACCACCATGCAACCAACGCTGGTGCTCAATATTAAACCTGACATGCTGCTTTACCGTGAAGAATCATTTGGGCCTGTCTGCACAGTTCAACGTTTTGCAACCGTTGAAGAAGGCGTAGCACTGGCAAATGACAGCGAGTTCGGTCTTTCTTCAGCAGTGTTTAGCCAAAATATTTCACAGGCATTGGAAGTGGCTAAACAGATTGATTCGGGTATTTGTCATATTAACGGCGCAACCGTGCATGACGAAGCTCAAATGCCATTTGGTGGTACAAAATCGAGTGGTTACGGACGATTTGGTAGTAAAGCCTCTATTGGTGAATTTACCGATTTACGCTGGATCACCATTCAGACCCAATCACGCCATTACCCGATTTAGTCGGGTTAATGTGAACAACGACATATTAAATAAAAATTGCATGATGCAAAAAAAATAAAGCGCAGTGATGCGCTTTCCATGGAGTGAAAGAAATGCAAATGAATGCCACTCAATCACAAGACCGCGAACGGTTCGTAAAATTAGGGCAACATGATATTCATTATCACCATAAAGATGACACGCTCTATATCAGCCCAAAAGAGCAATTAAAACCGTATCCACAAAAACTGACAGATCGGTTAATTCATTTTGCACAAACCAAACCAGACCATATTTTTGCAGCAAAACGCAATGCTCAAGGTGAGTGGGTCAAACTAAGTTATGCAGAAGTTTTACAACGCGCATGGCATATTGCTCAGGCATTACACGAACGTAATTTAAGCCAAGAAAGACCTCTGGTCATTTTAAGTGGTAATGATCTTGAACATTTAACACTCTCTATGGGTGCTATGCTGGCGGGTGTGCCTTTTTCAGCAATTTCCCCAGCCTACTCTCTTATTTCTCAAGACTTTGGCAAACTCAAACATGTGTTTGAAGTGCTCACACCTGGATTGGTCTATGCCAGTGATGGTCAAGCATTTGCCAAAGCCATTCAGGCATGTATTACATCCGACATTGAAGTGGTGACCAACAAAGGTATTGTGGGCGATCAGATCTGCACGTCTTTTCAATCTCTGTTAGATACGCCTGTTTCAAATGTTCAAGAGTTTTATCAAACCCTTGATGAAAACCAAATTGCCAAATTCTTGTTTACATCAGGTTCAACTAAACTCCCTAAAGCTGTGCCGACCACGCATTTAATGTTGTGCGTCAATCAACAAATGCTGTTGCAGACTTTCCCTGAGTTTGAAGAGACTCCTCCTGTCCTTCTTGACTGGCTGTCTTGGCACCACACATTTGGAGGCAGTCACAATGTCGGCATCGCGCTCTATAACGGCGGTACGATTTACATTGATGATGGCAAACCAGTTGCAGGAAAATTTGACGAAACCATTCGTAACCTCAAAGAAATTTCTCCAACAGTTTATTTAAATGTGCCAAAAGGTTGGGAAGAACTGACCGAAGCTTTAGAAAAAGATGAAGAATTAAGAGACCGCTTTTTTGCCAAAGTTAAAATTTTATTCTTTGCAGGTGCAGCACTTTCAGAAGCGGGCTGGAACAGATTAGATAAAATTGCTCAGCAACATTGTGGAGAAAAAATTCGCATTATGAGCGGATTGGGTATGACTGAAACTGCACCATCTTGTGCTTTTACAACAGGTCCACACGTGATGGCTGGCTTTATTGGTTACCCTGCTCCGGGGTGTGAAATTAAGCTGGTTCCATGTGGTGACAAACTCGAGTTTTGTGTTCGTGGCAAACATGTCATGAAAGGCTATTGGCGCTTAAAAGCAGACCAGCAAAGCACTGTGTTTGATGATGAAGGCTTTTTCCACACTGGCGATGCTGTTCGTTTAGTCGACATCAATGATCCCACCAAAGGCCTCATGTACGACGGGCGAATTGCCGAAGATTTTAAACTCAATACAGGCACTTTCGTCAATGTCGGCACACTACGCAATAAAGTGCTTATTCAAGGTAATTTACTGATTCAAGATGTTTGTATTACAGGTTCAAACCTGAATGCTGTTGGTTTTCTGATTTTTCCAAAATTAGAAGCTTGTGCTCAATATGCAGGCCTTAAGCTTGGTGAACATTCTGCAACAGAGATATTACAGCACCCTAAAGTCCAGCAATGGTTCCGCCAATTTTTAACGACCTTTAATAAAGATGCGACTGGCAGTTCAAATACAGTCTCAATGCTTTATTTAATGACTGAACCACCTCAGCTCGATGCTGGAGAAGTGACCGATAAAGGCAATCTCAATCAAAGCAATATTACGAAACGTCGTGCAGCTTTAATTGATGAGCTTTATCAAAAGCAGGGCGACAACCCACTGATTATTAGGGTTCCTACCTTAAAGCAATAAGCTATTGAAATAAAAAAGGAAGCTCAAACTTCGGTTTGGGCAATAGCCCCACTTTTGCCTAAAAAAGGTTCAACATGCCACACGATACAGAATTTGAACTATTTCGGGACAGCTACCGCAGGTTCTTAAAAGAACAGGTTGCTCCGTATTATGAACAGTGGGAACACGATGGTCTTATCCCACGTGACCTATGGCTTCGTCTTGGGGAAAATGGCTTTTTGTGCGTAGATGTGCCCGAAGAATATGGCGGCTATGGCGCCCCTGTTCATTATTCCCTCATGCTGGCTCAAGAAACTGCTCAAGCTGGCTTTGCATCTTTAGCTGTTGCCATTGGTGGGCAAAATGAGCTGGTTTCTCCTTACCTACAAAATATCGGGTCCGAAGAGCAAAAACGCTATTGGTTACCGAAAATGGTGACAGGGGAAGTAGTCACCGCAATTGCCATGACCGAAGCCAATGCAGGCTCGGACTTACAGGCCATACGCACTCAAGCCATTTTAGAAAATGACCGCTACCGTATTAATGGTTCAAAAACGTTTATCTCAAATGGTTTGCACGCCGACCTGATCGTTCTTGTGGCTAAAACCAATCCTCAAGCCAAAGCAAAAGGTATTTCGATTCTTTTAGTTGATGCTGCTTTAGACGGCGTTAAAAAAGGTCGCTCTTTACAAAAAATCGGACTACATGCCCAAGATACTGCCGAACTTTTTTTTGATGATGTGTATGTTCCTGCAACCCAGCGTTTAGGTGAAGAAGGACAAGGCTTTGCCTATTTAATGCAAGAGTTACCGCGTGAACGTTTAAGTATTTCCATGATGGCTTTGGGGTCAATTTTAGGCGCCATCGAACTGACCAAAGACTACGTGCTGGAGCGTAAAGCTTTCGGACAACTTTTAAGTCAAATGCAAAACACACGGTTTGTGCTCGCGAATGCACAAATCAAAGCGAAAGCCGCCCAAGCTTTTGTAGACCAATGTGCAGCGCTGTATCAACAACACCAGTTAAGCGTCACTCAAGTTGCTGCATTGAAGTGCTTTATTACCGATGTTCAATGTGAAGTGATTGATCAATTACTTCAGCTTTTTGGCGGCTACGGCTACATGCAGGAATATCCGATTTCACGCTTTTTCGTGGATGCACGGGTACAAAAAATTTATGGGGGAACCAATGAAATTATGAAAGAAATCGTTGCCCGAGAACTGCTCGGAAAATAATTCGATTTAAAAACCAAATAAGGCAGACACAACAACCATGCCTTGTTGAAAACAAGAAATGATATTTCAGGAAGAAATGCTATGTCGAAATTATGGATGTACTCTACCCTTATGCTCTCTGGTTCAGTCTGGGCGGGCAGTTTTATTGATAACAGTTCAGTAGAACTCACCACACGAAATTTCTATTTCGACCGCGACTACCAAGAACAATCCGCTTACCCTGCTGCCAAGGACTGGACACAAGGGTTTATTCTCAAAGCCAATTCAGGTTATACCGAAGGGACTGTCGGTTTTGGGCTGGATGTACTTGCAACGGCAGGCTTCAAACTCGATGCCGATGCCGAGCATGGCGGTACAGGAAACTTACCTAGAGACACGCGTACCAATGAGCCTGCCGACTCTTACGGAGAAATTGGTGTAACAGCAAAAGCTAAAATGAGCCAGACAGAGCTGCGCATAGGCACGCTAATGCCGATGAACCCTGTTTTAGTGGCTTCACCTGCTCGCTTGTTACCTCAAACTTATCGAGGAATTTCACTGACCAGTAAAGATATTAAAGATTTTGATTTACAGGCAGCATACCTCGATAAAGTGAATCATCGGGATTCGACCAACTATGAAAAAATTAAAATTTCAGGCGTAAATGGACGCTTTAAAAGTGCTGAAACTGATGGGCTTTATTACTTAGGTGGAAACTATCAGTTTAATCCTGCACTAAAACTCGCAGCTTTTTACATGGATGTTGATGATCTTTATAACCAAACCATGATCGGTGCCTTACATCAACACAAAATTAATGACACCACTAATTTTAGCTCGCAATTACGTTACTACCGCAGCCGAGACGACGGACAAGCAAAAGCAGGCTTAGTCGATAATGACCTTTATCATGCGCATTTCGAACTCAAACATCAAAACCATAAATTTATTTTTGGAACCTTCCAACATCACGGCG
This sequence comes from Acinetobacter sp. AOR43_HL, assembly GCF_027854635.1. Classification (NCBI taxonomy): domain Bacteria; kingdom Pseudomonadati; phylum Pseudomonadota; class Gammaproteobacteria; order Moraxellales; family Moraxellaceae; genus Acinetobacter; species Acinetobacter sp. AOR43_HL. Next base: position 20,344 of record NZ_JAKTHX010000033.1, on the reverse strand, counting down.
ACACCGCATTTCCGTATTTGACTGGAGGTGAAACTGGCCTACTCATTGATACATGGCCGGGCGAGTTTTTAAACCCAAAAGAAAAAGCCTATAGCTTCCGCTATGAATATGACTTTAAAGATTACGTTCCAGGTTTACGTTTCATGACCCGTTACACCACAGGTCACAATATTTATGCACCCAACTTAGGTGGCACCAATCTAAAAGAACGCGAAACCGACTTTGATTTAGGCTACACCGTTCAAAGTGGCTGGTTAAAAAATCTCGGGCTACGCGCGCGCTATGCAATGTATGACAACAACATGCTCTCCACTGCAAACATCAAGCCTGTAAACGAAACCCGCATCAACATTGATTACACATGGAAATTTAAATAATTCAAAACAAGAGGTTCAGTTACACATAGAACCTCTTTTTATTTCGGGAAATTCATCATGAAGAAAGTTGTAACGCTACTCTGTGGAATGAGTCTGATTGCCCTGACTCATGCCGAAACTCAATATAGCCCACCGCCCATTCAGCTAGAGCCTTTAGCAAAATTTAGTGTGGATTTAAATGCGCCTGTTTGGGAATTAGGCACAACCAGTGATGCTGGTAAACGCCGAATTATTCCTATTACAGGTGGAACATTTGCAGGGAAATCACTTAAAGGCCGCATTTTAAATAATGGCGCAGATTGGCAAATCGTTGACAGTAAAGGACTAGCCATTATTGATACACGATATTTGTTAGAAACCGATGACGGTGCACTCATTTATCTTCAAACCAAAGGTTACCGACATGGCTCGACAGAAACACTAAAACAGCTTGCTCAAGGCAAAGATGTCGACCCGAAAAATTACTATTTCAAAATTACCATGCAGTTTGAAACCAGCTCACCTAAATATGCATGGCTTACCAGACCGTTGCAGTAGGTAGTGCAATGCGCTTGGGCAAAGCGGTTATTTATGATGCCTACACCCTGAAATAATAATTTTTATAACACTTACAAAAGGATGGACCCTTCATTATGGATCAAAAAACTTTAGAACACTTACCGCCCATCCACCACCATTTGGGTGGACACAATATCCATTGGAATGACAAAAACACTGAACTCACCATCCATTACACAGCATTAGAAAGCTTTACCAACCCACGCGGCACCGTTGAAGGCGGCATGATCTGCGCCATGCTTGACGATGTGATGGGACTTTTTGCATATCTCGCCAATGACCGTAAACCTGCCACCACCATCAACTTAACGATGGATTTTTTAAGACCCTGTGCTGTAGGCGAAGTCATTACAAAATGCCGTTTCATTAAACAAGGCAAAACCGTACTTAATCTCGAAAGTGAAGCTTGGCAAAACAACAAAATGATTGCACGAAGCACAGCTAATTTTCTGGTTTTAGATTAATTGCAAACATTCATTCAATAAGGATATGAATAAATGAATTACACCAATAATAAACGAATTTTGACCCACTCCGCTTTAGTACTTGCCATGCTTGGTTCTTTGGTAGGCTGTGGAAGTGACAGTGATGACACAACTACGCCCTCAACAACGAAACCACCTCAGTTGTCTCCTGCTGTGGGCGTAAAAATGACAGGAAGTTGTTCAGACTTACTCGGATTTCAATACAACAATACCGTCATTAGCTCAGCCACGCTTCAAGAGGCAGGCACATTGACTGTAGCCAACAAACCTATTGGAGCTCATTGTTTAGTCAAAGGTTATATGGACCAACGTGTAAGTCCTGTCGATGGACAAACCTATCAAATTGGTTTTGAAATGCGCTTACCTGTTGATTGGAACGGCCGTTTTCTCTATCAAGGCAATGGCGGAACCGATGGTAATTTAATTCCTGCCACGGGTCAGGTCGGCAGCGGTGGTCCACTTACCAATGCCCTACATGATGGTTTCGCTGTTATTTCTTCCGATGCAGGACATAATGCCTCACAAAATCCAATGTTTGGTTTAGACCCTCAAGCCAGAATAAACTACGGTTATGGTGCGATTACCAAACTCACGCCTATGGCAAAAAATCTAATTAAAACAGCATATGGTAAATTGCCAGACCGCTCCTATGCAGGCGGCACTTCAAATGGCGGACGCCACGCCATGATTGCGGCAACTCGTTTAGGCGACCAATATGATGGAATTTTAGCAAGTACACCCGGTTTTCATTTGCCTCGTGCAGCCGCAGCACAACTCTATACAGCGCAGCAGCTTCGTCGTGTCGCAACAGACGAAAATGATTTAAGTACTGCTCTTACCCTTTCAGAGCGTAAAGTATTAGCAAAAGCGATTTTAGATCGATGCGATACCTTAGACGGTGTTGCAGATGGACTGGTTCAAGATGTTGAGGCTTGCCGTACTGCATTTGATATTCACAAAGATGTACCTGTTTGCTCAAGCACAAGAGATGGTACTTGTTTAAGTACCGAACAAATTGATGTATTAGCCAACATTTACCGTGGCCCTGTAAATTCGGCTGGACAAGCCCTCTATGCAACCCAGCCTTTCGACCCCGGTTTAATCGGCAGTAACTGGGCAAGCTGGAAATTCGAATCTTCGGTTGGAACAGCACGTGACCCTGTTGCAGTCGGTATTCTTTTTCAGGTTCCGCCAGACCCAACTGTAGTTCAAAACTCTAGACAGTTTGCCTTTAACTATAATTTTGATACTGATTATCTAAAACTATCGGCAACTAATGACGTGTACACAGAAAGTTCGATGTCATTCATGATGCCACCCGATGAACTCAATCTGGATAAACTCCGCAATCACGGTGGAAAAATGATTGTGGTACAAGGTACAGCAGACGGCGTTTTCTCTGTAGATGACACCCAAAATTGGTACGATCAACTGCTACAACACTATAAAAATGATGCAAAAGGTACAGCACCTGAATTTGCACGCTTCTTTAGAGTTCCGGGCATGAACCATACCCGTGATGGCATTGCGACCGACCAATTTGACGCATTGACTGCTTTAGTCAACTGGGTGGAATATGGGCAAGCACCTGACAAAATCATTGCGACTGCACGCGGCGCAGGTAACCCAAGTGGTCAAGTGAATACTGAACTTCCACAAGACTGGGCACCAGACCGTACCCGTCCACTCTGTCCTTACCCACTGATTGCTCGTTACAATGGTCAGGGTGATAGTGAAAAAGCTGAAAACTTTAGCTGTAAATAACACCCTATAAGATAAAAAGAGAGCTTACATAAGCTCTCTTTTTTCATTTTATGAAGCGACACTATTCAATCATTATCAAATGATATTTCATCCAATGCCTGCATCGCTGCTAAGATAACACCGAAACCAAAAACTCATTTCGATATGCAAAATCAGACTGTTCCAACTCTCCCCTCAACTCAACTTGGAAAAGCATTGCTTTGTCTCATGACATCGGCATTATTATTTTCCATTATGGGGGTATGCATTCGTTTTGCTTCAGAAACGGTAGACAATGCGACCGTCGTGTTTTTTAGAAATGCAGTGGGTTTATTTATTTTTATTCCTATGCTTTTAAAGCAAGGTCTAGACTTCGTTAAAACCGATAAACTCTGGATGCACACTTGGCGAAGCTTAGTGGGCCTTGCTGCAATGTATGGTTTTTTCTATGCAATTGCGAACTTAAAACTATCAAATGCGATGGTTTTTAGCTACTCATCCCCAATCTTTATTCCACTCATTGCATGGCTTTTCTTAAAAGAAAAAATCACTAAGTCGATGATTTTTGCTGCTGTGATTGGACTCGTTGGGGTTTTATTTGTCGCTAAACCTGACCAAGGTCTATTTAACGCATTGTCTTTTATTGGCTTGGGTGCATGCTTTTTATCAGCAATGGCTTTTGTCACCGTAAGAGCTTTAACCAGTACAGAACCGCCTGAGCGTATCGTTTTTTATTTCTGTATTTTTGGTAGTTTAATTTCCTCTATTCCCATGTTCTGGCATTGGCGCATTTTTACTTGGCATGAACTAGCACTACTCATTACCGCAGGACTTTTAGCAAACATTAGTCAGCTTTTTATGTCTTATGCTTATAGCTTAGCCCCAGCAGGACAAATTGGCCCCATGAATTACATTGCTATTATTTTTGCAGGAATTTGGGGATTTGTTTTTTGGCATGAATTACCGGATCTATTCAGCATTATCGGTATATTTATTATTTTATTTGCCATCTTGCTCTGTAATCCATTTTTGCAGAAAAAGTTACTCTCTCGATTTAAATAGCCGGCATACCTGATTCTAATTTTGATACTGTAATCGATACTCATTAGGTGAAATGCCTGTCCAGTGACGATAGGCTTTTCGAAAGTTAGAAGTGTCTGAAAAGCCAATTCTTTCAGCAATTTCATCTACGGTTAAAGTTGTTTCTCGCAAATATTCATCCGCAAGACGGCGCCGAGTCTCATCTAATAACTCTTGATAAGTCAGACTAAAACTTGCCAAACGCCGATGTAAGGTACGCTTTGACATATGTAACCGTTCAGCCATTTCTTGAGCTGATGGAAAAAGCCCCGTTCCATCCAATAATATTAAACGAATCGTTTTCACCAACTCAGGCTCTTCAAGTTCAGCAGCACCTAGCATCCGTTCACAAAAGGACTTACACATATCAGCGGTAATCGGGTTGGCATTTGGGCAAGGTACATCGAGCCACTTCAAATCAAAGTGCCATTGCATCACCCCAGCATTAAACTGAACTGGGCAATGAAAAACTTTTTCGTACTCTTCTGCATAGTCAGGCGCTGGATAGGGCAACAAAAGCTTCTTGGCTTGAAATGGTCCTTCAAGCACCCGTTCAATTAAGGTTTGCATGGAGCTAAACCAAAACTCGCACACTAAAGGTAGAAGCTTACCCAGTGCAATAATGTCCTGCCCTTCAAAAACGGCAACATCATCTCGAATATAAAATGACTTCTTTAAAATAGGCCCTGCAAGCTTAATGTGTCGGATACCAAGCTCTACCGCTTGTCTAAAATTACGTGAGGAATATAACGCATAGCCATACACTCCAAAATCTGACAATCGCTGCTTTTGCCCTGCGCGCAGGCCAATGAGTGGATCATGTGATAGCTTTTGAATATTTTGAAATAGCTGAATTTTTTGGACTTGGGAAATATATAAAGAGGATTGATTCATCGCATCTGGCGAAATATTTGTGCCAGATAAAACATCGGATATTGAATGGCCTTGCAAACCCATTTCATCAAATAAACTGGTCAAACCCAGCAAATATGTATTGGCACCTAAGGATGTATTATCATAATTTCCTTCGATAATAGCATTTGTATTTTTATAAACATTATTAGGCATTTAATTCACACCATCCCTAGAGTGACGTGCATAATGGCACTAAACTACCTCTTGTTGTCTCAATTTAACATCGACCATACGACGCTTCAAGCATAAAGTATGATAAGCAAAAGTATGGAAGGAATAATAATGGAACAGTCCACCTTAAAAGAATATAGCGGCTCTGCCACTGAACATATGGAACTTATTTTTTCCAAACAACGTGCCAATTTTGAGGCAGATCCTTACCCAAGTCTTGAAGCACGCCGCACAAAACTGCATCAACTTAAAAAACAAATTATCCGTTATCAAGATGCTTTAGCTGCCGCGATTAATTCCGATTTTAGTTCTAGATCACTTGATGAATCTAAGCTATTAGATTTGCTTGGTTCTGTGTTAGAGGCTGATCATGCGATTCATCATTTACGCCGCTGGATGCGTCCAAGTAAACGCCGTACCGAGCTTTTATTTTTATCAAACCGTTTAAGTGTGCAATACCAACCTAAAGGTGTGGTGGGTGTCATTGTACCTTGGAATTTCCCAGTTTATTTAGCACTTGGCCCACTCATTGCCGCATTAGCTGCAGGCAACCGAGTCATGATTAAACTGCCTGAAATTACACCGAATACCAATGCAATGCTTCGACGCATGGTTGCCGAAGTCTTTAATGAAGATGAAGTGGCTGTGTTTGGTGAAGAAATTACAGACCCAGCAAGATTTACCTCGTTGCCATTTAATCATATTGTCTTTACTGGCTCCCCAGCTATTGGCAAAGTCGTCATGCGAGCAGCAGCTGAAAACTTAACACCTGTTACACTCGAATTAGGTGGTAAATCACCTGCAATTGTAAGCCGCAACTACCCGCTTGCCGATGCGGCAAAACGTATTACGCATGGTAAAGCAACAAACAGTGGTCAAATCTGTGTAGCACCTGACTATGCGTTGGTTCCTAAAGAAAGTATTGATGAGTTTGTGGATGCAGCAAAATCCAGCTTTATAAAAATGTTTGGTCAAAACATCACAAACAATGAGAATTACACATCGATTGTAAATGACCGTCATTTAAAACGTATTCAAGATATTTTGACCGATGCACAAGAAAAAGGTGCCCGTATTATTCCTTGCGACACGTATAGCTTCAATCAACAAGGCCGTAGAATGCCTGTACAGATTGTGCTGAATTGCACACCAGATATGCGGATTATGAAAGAAGAACTCTTTGGCCCTATTTTACCTGTGGTGGCTTATGATTCTTTAGATGATGCGATCACTTATGTGAAATCGGATGAACGACCTTTAGCACTTTATTGCTTTACGCATAGTTCAGTAGAACGTGATCGTATTTTGCGTGAAACTCATTCGGGTGGTGTGACTATTAATGACTGGGGATGGCATGTAGTTAACCATGATGCTCCTTTCGGGGGTATCGGCAACTCAGGTATGGGGTCATATCATGGTGAGGAAGGTTTCCGCGAACTTTCACATGCAAAAACTGTATTTATTCGTCATCGGTTTTTCCCGACTCAGCTTTTCCACCCTCCTTATGGAACATTTTTACAAAAGTTAGCGATTCGCTTCTTCTTGAAAAAAGGCGATCCAAATATTAAAGAAGGATGATAAAAAAGCCTCGTAATGAGGCTTTTTGGTTAATTATAGAATTGATTAATGCAATAGAGTTATATCCCAATTACTTATAGACCAATTCAGAATTTTTAGTACCAAAACCTAGTATGAGTAATAGCTATACTGTTCCTATTACAGTAGTCAATAAAATGGTACATAATTAAAAAAAGCTTGGATTACCAAGCTTTTTTAATACTAATAAAATATCTATATTTAAATAAATAATTGTCTACAACTAATCATCAAAGTTTATTTACTATCATTTTTAAAAACAATATAAATCCAATTACCATTCACTTTACCTCGATATGCTCCATCAGCTTTTGCCAAATGTGCTGCTAAAGCAGTAAAGTTCCATGCTTCTTCTTCACTACAATAAACTAATTTTTGTTGTAACTCAGCAATTTCATATTGTTCTCCGTAATTTTTAACAATTAAAGCCACTTCTTGCAGATCCTGTGGAATAGAAGGATGTTCCCATGCCCACATAAATGTTTGGTTTCTCTCATCATAAGTTCCTATCACATTAATTTCAAAAAACTCTTGTCGATCACCAATATTAAATGTTATGCCCCCTATAACAAGATCAATATCCCACTCATCTACAATATTCATACCCCAATCATTTGATGCTTTTAAAGTCTTTAGCTCTAACTCTTTACGACATGCTAGATAAATAGATTGAATATTTAAGCTCTTGACACCATCTTGATATGTATTCGACTGAGTATTACTATCTGTTAAGGTTTCTTTTTTAATTTCTTCTTCAAGGTCAATCGTAGGATTACCCTCATACCATTCAGGTATTCTTGGATTATACTCAACTTTTATTTCTCCATCAAAATGCAAAGTAAAAGTAATACCCCAAATTATTTCTTTTGTTCTTATATAATTCTCTTTCTGAATTTCAATAGCCCTATCACACAAACTACTAGAAATACTATTAAAGGGATCTTCTCCATCTGCATATATATCCCCTGTTTCATCTATATTTCCATCAAAAACAATAAATTGCTCAAACTTAGAAGAGTGAATAAACATGCCAATTTTTGTAACAATTGAATCCCATGGCCTATTTTTAACAAAAATTAAAGATTGCTTTTTAAATAATTCTATATCGGAACTTAATAATTTGTACATTCATTTAATCCCTATTACTGTGAAAATTGATAATTAGTGGATTTTCCATTAATAGTAGCAGTTACTATAAATTTATTAGGTCTACTACTGCCAGTGGGATAACCTACTGCAACTTTCATATTTACATCCTTGCCTAGTTTAACCGCATTTGCTAACTCACTTTCCATAGCTTTCCAACTACCGTTATTTAATGTTTTGGCCATAGGAACTAAATTAATACGATCCCCTGAACCACCAAGAGATGCAGCTATTAAATGCCCTCCTTGATCTCCAGAAATACCACTTTTACCAGCAATACTTTGTTGATAATTATTTCGATCCATTAAAATATTTCTTAAATTGGCAGTAACCTCTTTAACATTCCCGCTATTATCGGTAACGTATGCAGCACCATTAGGTAACAAATAAGCTGAATTTGCTTCAAGCTTCCCATTGGCTTGCTTAGCCCAGCCACCTTTTGCTCCCACATCTATTTGATGAATTTTTTTAACATCCCCCCGATTTGCAAGTTCCTCTATTTTTTTATCATCAAAAAATTGACCGTTTTTAATATTTGGTAAACGCTTCGCAATAGTATTCCTATCTTTAAGGAGATCCTGAACAATCTTGACATCTTTTTTATCAATTCCAGTTGCAAGATCAATTAATGCCCAAGTTCTTTCAAGAGGAGTTGAACCAGCACTAAATGCTGTTTTAAAAGAATTCAACATATCTTGATATTCACCTGTAGCAGTATCTTTTAAAATATCCTTCCAAACATTGGTATCATTTAAGTTCTTGCCAGCTTTTTGTAATTCAGTAGCTTTTTTAAAAATCTTATAGGCAGCTTTACCAGTAGATGAAAGTACTTTACCCCAATTGTTTTCTATAGCAGTTGATGCGGATTGCGAAGCAACAGTTACATCATATCCTGCTGAAGCAGCAACTACACCCGAAATCAATTGGCCAACATTTTTAACTTTATTTAGCTGAGCTTGACTATAATCTCCGTCATTTTCAGGTTCCATATCAAACGATCCAGCAACCATTTCCCCAACTACCGCCCCAATCGCTCCAGCTTCGCATTTTTCTTGTAATGAACTAGCAATACAACCAGCTGCAGCATGAGCTAGTTTATGCAAAATTTGGTCAGAAAGTTCTTTACTACCAAGATCAAGATTTTCACCAATTTCTCCAGCTAAAGAACCTTGTAATGCTACACTCAATCCTGCCACAAGACTTGCACTTAATTTTTCACTTAGACTACCTCCATTAACTGCCGTATCAACACTAGCACTAACAGTAGAATTAACTAAAGCTTGTCCCACTCTACCTGATAAATTTGTAAAGAATTCTCCAGACTTAGTAGTTTCCTGCAAAGCTTTCATCTGATCAATTGATGCAATTTTACTTAAAACTCCTGCTGTAACAACAGATGTTGCTAAACTCTTAATTGAATCTTTACTTCCTAAATCTTTAAGCGTCTTACCAATATCTCCACCATTATTAATTAAACTAACGCCTGCTTGAGTTGCTAAACTTGTAATAGCAGCATTTGCCATAGCACCAAGTGTAGAAACACCTGTAATTGTGGTTACACCTCCAACTGTTGCTGTTGTAACGCCTGCTGAACCAATCATACTTGCGCCCAAACCAACAGTAGTTCCACTTGCTGCTGTTCCGCCAGCAGCACCTGCAGCTGCAGCCGTTCCTGTGCCCATAGTTACAATCGTTATAATAATCACAATAATTGCAGCACCTGCAGCTGTAAGACCTTGCTGTTTATAGTCCCAATCTTTTTGAGTTAATAAAACTTTTTGCCAATCTACATCTTTTCGATTAACAAACTCTTTTAAATATTCATTTCCCGGTTGCTTAGCTAAATCAAGAATCGCATCACGTAGCTCTACCTTATTAGCATCTTTTTCACTAATTGGAACTTGCACACTCAAACCACCAGCAGCTTTAAAGGTAGGTAAAACTGGACCGTTAAAACTTGGTAATTGAGCGGTTTCAGTAATAGAACCTTTATCTTGCATTGACTGCCAAGCTAATGAGCTTTTTTCTTTTTTTAAGAGCTCTGTAATAGATGTCTTTGCTGCTATTAACTCAAGTGTTCCTCCAGTTTCAATCGTTGCATTTTTTAAATAATCAAACTCTGTTCCCACAAGTTTCGTCTTATCAACCGCTTGCGTATTAATATAATCTGCTTTTAAATTTGCAGGTAATTCACTAATCTGAGTTCGTGTTGTATTAGTAGTAGTTTTTGATGAACCTAAAAGTGAGATAAGTTTAGAATATGAGGTTTTCTTTGTAACATCTACTGTACTGCTAGAAGATTCTTCCACAGTGTAAAAGTTAAGATTTCCTCCAGATTTAATCGAAATTATTCCACCCTCAGCAGTAAAACGCCCAGAATAAATATCAATATTATTATCTGGAGTTTTAGCATTCACTGACGTATCTAGTTTCTTCGTTTCAATAGAAATATTCTTTCCAGAAATATCGACTGAAGCTGCATTTGTGTCATTATTTTCAGAAACAGTCGTAATATACTTTTTCTTTAAACCACACCATGATTTTTTCTTTTCAGTCGTAGTGGTCAGGTCATAGCTTTGCTCAATAGCTGCATCAAATAAAATACTTTTATTTGATTCTATTTTTACGTCACCATTTTTTGAGGTAATACCAGTAGCTTGTAAAACCAAATTATCATCTTTGGTTTTACCTACAGTTCTTATATTAACGCCTTTATCACCATTAATAATGGTAGGGCTGACTAATGTTCTGAAACTATAATTCCCTTCACCTTCTGTACCATTCTCATAAAAATCAGTATGGCCATCAATAATAACACTTGCATTTAAGGATTTTGGAGGCTGATTAGCTCCACTGTTAATTGTCGATTTATACTGTTCAGCTAAAGCACCACTCGCCTCAATAGACACTGAACCTTTTTGAGCATCAATTATAGAGCCACTAATACTTCCTCCTTTAGATGAAATAATATTAATATTTCCTGTTTTACTCGTAAAGCTTGATCCTCGGTGCTCATTTCCCGTAAATTTTTTGTTATAAAAATTAATCGACTGGTCCAGTTCACTGATTTTATCAGTGTACTTTTCATATGCATCAATGAAGAAAACCTTTTTACCTCTTCGACCTGCACCGGCCTCAATATCTATTTTTACTAAATATCTTTTCTCTAAGGCATCACGTAAAGCATACATCTTCTCTACATCAACTTTATCCTCATATTTCAATCCTCTACCTTTATCCAATTCATTAATTAAAAATAAATAATCTGGATCTTTTCGCATTTTTTCATGTTGAATTTCCAGATCAATTTTTTCTGACGTTACTGCTGCCAACCTTTCAAATGAAGTAATTTTCGTAGAGTCTAAAATAGTATTTTTTACCCCATCAACTAGCACATCATCTTTACTTGAAACGATCTTAATATCTTTTTGTGCTGTTAACTGTGAACCTTGAATATCAACTTTAGCACCTTCTAAATTGATACCGCCATTTGCTGTATCCAACTTAACAACTTGTTCTGATCCATTACCGGTTGTTCCACCATAGCCTTTTAAAGTCAAAGTGCCGGTTTTAGAGACGAGTTCAATATCACCTACTGCTTTTAAACTATAAATTTTTGGATCAATCGTTAAGTTAGAATTGGTTTGAATTGTTAGGTCACCATTTAAACTATTTAACTTTGTATCATTCTTGAGTAAATCACTTCCGACCGCATTCAAGTTCAATCCAGTCTGGCCTAAAATAAAACCACCCGCCTCTAATAAAACAGCCCCACCGGTTAAATTTGTATTTTGTAATACTTGGTTTCCTGTAGCCGTTACAGAGGTCACGCCCTTAGACGTTAAGTTTGTTACTTTATCCGCAATCCATTTGGTCGCTGGCGTATACTCAGCATTGCTATAAACCGTACGGCCAGAGCTTACCGCCAGATGCTGGTCTGATGTAGCATTCACGCCCTGTAAAGTCAGTAAATCTTTTGCATAGAGTTCGGTATTACCTTTTGACGTTAATACGCTGTCAATAATCGTACTCATGCCTGCTCTACTATTGATCGCAAGTTTACCAACCGTAGAGCTTAGATCCGTATTTTGGATTTTAATATCGGATTTGCTATTTTCTATCGAAACGGTTTGTCCCTTTAGAACATTATTTACCGTTTTAAATCGGCCCGTATCCCCAGTAACAACTACATCATTATTAGCTTTTAAATTTATTCCATTATTACTTGAAACTAATATATCGCCCTGACCCGCATTAACTTGTACTGATTGCAAGTTAACGGTGCCATCACCAATCGAGCCAAGCGTTACGCCTTTTAAACCACTAATAACGGACTGATCAGTTGTTAGCTCATCTTTATCAGCTGAAGGCATCGCCTTGCTTGTCTGGGTCGAGTTTAAATTTATATTTTTATTCGCGAGTATAGAAATCTTTCCAGCCGAAGATGTGGCCTTTAAGCTATTTGCAGTAACTCCACCAGCAAGTGCGGTTAGATTAATATCGCCTTGAGCCTTGAGTGCCTGACTTAAAACAAGATCAGCAATTTCAGAACTCACATCAATATTCTTTTGTGAGGTCAGTGCACTATTGAGTGCTATTTGATTGGCATGGAGTTGAATGCTGTCTTTATTCGAGATTTCTTTTGCCGTAACGGTTAAATTATTGGCTGCATCCAGCTGAACCATACCTGTAATAAGTGGAAGTGCCTTGTCAGCATTGTTCCAGACCAGATTACGTCCACTGTAGGCTTTAATGTTTTTGACGCGTGTTGCAGCATTTTCAAGTGAAAATCCAAGATTCTTTAGGTTTAGATCTCCTGAACTATACAGGTTGAGATCTTTACCCGCATAAATCGTTCCACCTTGGAGATCAATGATATTTTGGGTATTAGCCGAATTTGCTTGTAAGTTGATTGAACCTAATGATGCCTGTATATGGTTCTCCGTAAGTGATAACTTACCATTACTTAAAACATTTAAATCTTTGGCTGCAATCAGTTTTGCGCCTTTTGCTGCAACCAAGTCTTTTTGTACTTGTATGGTTGCTGTACCACGGTTACTTTTGAGTTCTGATCCAGCGGCAAGATTGATATTAGCAGCATCAATATAGACATCCCCACCTTGTGAGTCATCCATAATGCGGGTATCTGCCGCTAGATTGATATTACCTTTGGCATTAACGATTAAAGGTGAGGAAGCCACGCTACCAACATTAATAAGAATTTCTTTAGCATTCACATTCAGGTTATTACCTGAATCGATATTTAGCATGCTATTACTGTTAATACTGCCTGATGAGTTGATATCGGCAGCTGCACCCGTACCCGTTGTCTGTACACTGACTAGACCTTGGGTTTTACTGGTTGAACTGATTGTGCCGCTGTGTTCAATTTTTCCGGCACTGGTAATCACCAGATTGTTTACTGCCTGAATAGTCCCCGCGTTAGTCACGCCCAAACCTTTTTCAGTTCCCATTAAGTAGATATTATTGGCGTACATCCCACCCAGCGCTTTAACATCTACCGCCAATGTCGGTGCGGTTCCAGTACCAGTTTTAGCAGTAACATCCTGCAAATCTGCACTGACATTATTTGCCCCGGCAATCACCTGAATATCATTTTTGGCACGAAGTTCCGCACTGAGTTCTAATGCACGCGCATAGAGGTCCACATAATTTGCATCGTTATTATTTCCACCCAAGCCAAATTTAGAATTAGGGTTTGCTGAAACCGTAATTTTTCCCTGGTCAACCGTAAACTGCTTGATACTGCCATCAGCATTTAACTGAGGTTTACCCGTAGTAAAAATTGCCTTGTGGGCATTAATAAAGCCACCACCTTTAATACTAATACCAGACGGGTTGGCAATAATCACATCAGCCATTTGTCCTGCAACTTCCAAGTTCCCTTCAAAGCGTGAAGCGGCTGATGAATTTACTTCATTTAAAATAACTCGCGCTTCGCCTGTGGCTAAAAATGGATTGGCTGCAACGTTTCCTACTGTTTTTGTCGTAGCCCCTTGGCGACTGTTATTTAGGACGGCACCTTCAGCTAGTACATCAAACTGTTTATAAATATTATGGGATATCCCATTTTTGGGAGTTTGAATATTAACGACAGGAACAACTGTACCAGCCGAATTCTTACCAGCACCGATGACTGCTCTATTCGCAGCATTTGCAGCACTGTCCGCTACAATACCCGCATAGACAGGTGCTAAAGGCATCCACAGGCTAATACTGGCAACCAATGCTTTCACTTGCCAGAGTTGATGAAATGCCTGAGATTCAGTGTTATCAATATTGTTCTGGGTACTTGCTTCACTTTGACCAGAAGTCTTGGTTTGGCTTCGTACATTTTCAGCCACGGCCACAAACATTTGACGTGCTTTGCTATAAATAATGCGATAACTATTCTTGTTCATGAATAAAGTCTTTTCTAAAGTAAATTAATAAGAAAGATTGATACTAAAACCGGTAACCCAGTCTTTTTTTATGCTGTCAGGTGCAATCAGCCCCCGACCTGTAAAGGCATCCAGATAAAAACTATTTTGATAAGTGCGTAGCCCTAAAACACTTCCGAGTAAATAACGCTGACCCGGTATGCTATTGCGCCCATTTACCCAGCCCTGATCAACTGCCATATAAAACTGAGTATTAGGGAGTGATGCATTCAAGCTGATTTCTTGCTGTAGATACTGGCCGTTATCTCCGGAAAGCATGAGCTCACCATCAAAACCACGCACGCTATAGCGACCACCAATATAAAAGCGGTCATTCGGTACTAAAATTTTCGGTGCATATTGTCCACGCCAGTTAAGGCGATATTGAGCTGGTTTTTCAAGCAAAAGAAATGGTGTGGTATAACGCAGATCTGCACTTAAAAGTGGAGCACGGGAGTAACCTTCAACAGGAAGATGGTTTCCATAAACATCGGTAATGTTTTCTTCTGGTGCAGTTCGGGCACCTACTCCCATCCCACGACGGTAATCGATGCTGCCGTCTAATACTGCATTTCCTAAATATTGACGGTGCTGAAACCCTAAATTCCAGCCTGAGGTTCTTCGGTGTAAGACATTAATTTCAATATCATCAATAAAACTTTGGCTTTCCTTATGATAAATCTTTCCATAGACACTGGTTTTATGTTGTCCACTACGGCTAATGACACGAGATAAATTTAGGTTGGCTTGCTGACTGTTGCCATGGTAAAGCAGTGGACCATTCCCACCTAAGACTGTTTGCTTATATTGATAGTCATTATAACTAAGACCTAAATCATAATAACCAACGGGTAACTGATAACTAATAAAATAACTTCGGTTTAAGTCTTCATTAAAGTCATCTAAAGAGTGACTCATGTTTAACGATAAAATATCATTTAAATGAAATGGATTATTGACGCCTATCCCGATATTTCCCATATAGGTACCAGTGTCCTGATTACCCGAGTCATCTACACTTAAATTGAAATTAAATTTTTGTAGTGGTTGAAGTTTGAGTATTAAATCGCTATAGCCCGTTAATTCTTTATCTTGAGCAGTTGCGGGAGTAATTTGCATATCTACCGCATAGACACGTTTTAGGTTTTCCAGCCCCTGATCGAGCCTTTTTAGGTTCACAATGTCGCCTGCTTTAAATGGCAACCCTGTCTTAAGCTGTAATGATGAAATTTTCCCTTCTTGTATAATAATCTTATTCAAGCGTCCGATTTGTATACTCAGGTTTAGATTCCCCTGATTTAAGTCTTGCGGACTCACGACAATTTGACTGGTAATAAACCCCTTTTTTAGAAGTTCATTTTGGGCATAATTCACAATGTTATGTAAGCTTTGGGTGCCAATACATTTGCCCAAAATATTCTGTGGGTGTTTTTTTATAGCTTTAACCACAAAGTTAAATTGCTGTAGTTCAGACTCAGACTGACCATTTAAAGGAATAAGACTAATTTTTTTAACCACTACGCATGGGCTTTCTTCAACAACCAGATGCTTAAAATCCTGTAATGGCTTGGTGTTTTGGTAAGGAGTTTGCTGAGAAATCTGGTCTTGTAATTGCTGGTTAAGCTCTTTTAAACGCTGATCTTGAAGCACCTGACTCGGTAAAGAAACATCTTCAATGGCATAAACATATTGGTGAAAACCCGCAAAAAGAATAATGGAAGAGGTTATAAAATTTCTAGTTAACATTTTATAGACAGAATTGTACGTATAGTCACACTATTTTACACAACAACAATATATATCTCAATATTTTATAAAAACAAAAAAGCTAGACACACGCCTAGCTTTAAAAACATTTCATCTTCTAGCTTAAATATAATCAACCTTTTGAGCTTTCAAAATATCAAGTTGCATCATTTTTTTCTTTTTATATTTATAAGCAATAAATAAACCAATAAACCAGATTGGTGAACACTCAAGTGCAATTAAAGTATCATGGTCTAAAGCCAAAATTACGATAGTAAACACTAAAAATAACATGGTCAGCCATGCCATAAATAAACCACCTGGCATTTTATATTGAGATTGAATGTGTAGTTCAGGGCTTTTCTTACGATAATAAATATATGAAAGCACAATCAACATGAATGTAAAAATACATAAAATTGAAGTAAGCGCTGAGATAATCGTAAATGCTGTCATGACATTTGGAACAATAAATAAAATAGATGTTCCAACCGTTACGCACGCCATTGAAAATACAAGTCCGCGAATTGGAACTTTTCTTTTTGACAGCTTACTAAAGCTTTTAGGTGCATCGTTGTCTAAAGCCAAACCGTATAACATACGGCTGGTCGCAAAGATTCCACTGTTTGCAGAAGATAAAGCTGAAGTCGCAACAACAAAGTTGATTAAACCTGCCGCAATTGGTAACCCGACCAAAGTAAACATTTCCACAAATGGGCTCTTTTCTGGTGAAACTTTTGCCCAAGATGTGACTGCAATAATACAAACCAACGCGCCCACATAGAATAATAAAATACGTAAAGGAATAGAGTTAATCGCTTTTGGAAGTGATTTATGCGGATCTTTAGTTTCAGCAGCAGTCGTACCAACCAGCTCAATACCCACAAATGCAAATATGGCAATTTGAAAACCTGCCAAGAAACCTGTTACACCATAAGGAAACATTGATTCTGTTTCAAACAAATGGCTCATTGAAGCCTTAACCCCATTTGGAGAAGTAAACCCGGTCCCAATTAAATAAATACCAGCCAGAATAAATAGAATAATTGCAGTAATTTTGATAAGTGAGAACCAGAACTCAAGCTCACCGAACAATCGAACGGCCACAAAGTTGAGTATGGTTAAGATGGCCAATGATGTAAATGCCGGAATCCAGACAGGTAAATCGGGATACCAAAACTGCATGTACCCTCCGATCACGATTACATCGGCAATAGCTGTAATAATCCAGTTACACCAGTAGGACCAACCAAGGAAAAACCCCGCCCACGGACCTAGAAAAGCCGTTGCAAAATCGGCGAATGTTTTAAAATTAGTGTTCGCAAGCAACAATTCACCCATTGCCCGCATCACGAAGAAAAAGAAGAAACCAATAATTAAATAGGTTAAAACAATTGAAGTACCCGAAACACTTAATGTTTTCCCAGAACCCATAAATAATCCAGTACCAATTGCACCACCGATTGCGATCATTTGAATATGACGATTTGTCAATGAGCGCTGCAATTTCTCTTCTTCTTGATCAGTCATATGTTGACTACCAAGAAGATCTCCTTCCAGGAACTGCTTTCCTTTATTCTTACTCATGTAATATTTACTCCAATTTATAGCAACCGTCGTAAATGCTTTAATAATAAACAAATTATATGATTATTAATTTAGTCCATTAAACCATTCTAAAATATTATTAAATCACTTAAGACCTTATAAATTCCTTTTTAAAAGTCATCACCTATAACAATAAAAATTATTCATCATTCCTTTCCTTCATTATTATATTAGCCTGATTTCCAAAATATAATTTCGATAAACATCTAAAATATATAAACTAATTAAATATTTTATTGATTTAACTTTTATAAAGAAAAACAGACTAATTAATCTCAGCTCAGCGAGCAAGATTGTATTTATCCATATACCCATCTTGCGCTAGCGATAATATAGTATTCCTTCTTAAATTTGGTGAAATGTATAGTAATTTCCGCTTAATTAACAGCCATTCGCAAATGTTTAACCTCTTTGAGTTTATTGACCACTTCTGGACTCGAAACCTGTTTAACATGGACACTTAGCACACGAACTAAAGAGCCATTTTCAACATTCAATTGTTTTGCTTGTTCTTTCGTTAACTGCAATATGTTTTGGTGCGGTTTGCTATACACAAGAATGGCGCGATAATTTTCATAGTCATCATTAGCCACAATGTAAGCTTCATCCCCTACAGCGATATTTTCAGGTTGTTCAATTTGGACCGTTACAGACTGACTTTCTTTAATTGCCCGTAAATTTTCGATATCTGCTTGCAGCGTTGCGCCACCATCAAAAATATCGACATAGCCTTTATAGCGTAGCCCCTCTTCAAGCAAGAGATTATAGGCTGGACGAGTATTCGGGTGCACAATGCCAATCGCGGCTTTAGCATCATCAGGTAGCATATCGACATAGAGTGGATGTCTTGGCATCAGCTCAGCAATAAAAGCCTTTTGCCCGACTCCACTTAAATAATCGGCCTTGGTAAATTCGATATTAAAAAACTTATGACCTACGGCATTCCAAAATGGTGACTGCCCATTGGCGTCAGAATATCCACGCATTTCGGCAACAATCGTTTCTTCAAAATATTGACGAAATGCTGAAAGAAATAAGAAACGGACTTTAGATAAAAATTTGCCATTTTTATTTAAGCGATAGTCAGGGTCTAAAAATAAAGTACAAAGCTCACTACAGTTGGTATGGTCGTTACTCAAATACAAAGTAGGTAAAGCGTTATAAACACTTAACGGTTCAGATGCATGCACTTGTGTCCCAACATGGAAGTTATACCAAGGCTCTTTTAAACCAAGGGCGACTTCAATACCACACACTCCGACAACTTTGTTGAGTTCAGTATCTTCTAAAACAAATAAGTAAACCTGATCTGCCTTTGGGAGTTCACCTGCTACTGTTTTACAGGCCCGTTCAATACGTGCAGCCAACTTTTCCATATTTGGCTGCAAAGATGTCAAACCAAAACCCGCTTTTTGAGCCAAAAGGTAAAGATCATTAACATCCCTAGGTTCAATGTAGCGAATAATCATCATGCTGCTTGTACATCCTTTTGAATTTCCACAAAGCGAGCAAGCGCACGTTCAAAGCGTTTTAGGCCTTCATCAATATCAGCAAATGGAATGATTAAAGACGGTGTAAAACGTACAACATTTGGACCTGCAATAAGACTCAGCAAACCTTCTTCGCCCGCAAGGTTATTGATGTCTTTTGCTTTACCAGCGAATTCATCTTTTAAGGCACAACCAATCAATAAGCCTTCACCGCGAATCGTTTTAAAGACTTCATATTTTTCATTTAATTTATTTAAAGCGTTTTTATAGTAGTCATGACGCTCTTTAACGCCATTCAGTACTTCAGGCGTATTAATAAACTCAAAGACTGCACCAGCAACCGCACTTGCTAACGGGTTCCCACCATAAGTCGTACCATGTGTACCGACAGAAAAATGTGGAGCAAACTTATCGGTTGTTAACATTGCGCCGACTGGGAAACCACCACCTAGTGCTTTTGCAGTGGTTAATACATCTGGAATAACGCCAGAGTTCATGTAGGCATATAGTGCACCTGTACGGCCAACACCAGTTTGCACTTCATCAAAAATAAGTAAGGCACCGAACTCATCACACAGTGCTCTTAAGCCTTTTAAAAATTCGATGTCAGCAGGAATAACACCGCCTTCACCTTGGATCGGCTCAACAATAACTGCACAAGTTTGCTCATTAATGACCGCTTTTGCAGCTTCTAAATCATTAAAGGCAACATGATTAATACCGTTCGGAAGTGGTGCAAAGTCTTGTGAATATTTAGGTTGACCACCCGCCGAAACGGTAAATAAGGTACGGCCATGGAAAGCATTGTTAAATGCCACAATGCCACTTTTACCAGCAACACCGCTGTCTAGTCCAACTTTACGAGCTAGTTTTAATGCTGCTTCGTTCGCTTCTGCACCTGAGTTACAGAAGAAAACCTTGTCTGCAAATGTATTTTCAGTGAGTTGTTTTGCAAGGCGTAGAACGGGTTCATTTGTATAACCGTTACC